>CAJQNQ010000183.1 GCA_905479725.1 uncultured Paracoccaceae bacterium
TCGGCACCAGCATTCGGGGGCGCACCAGGTCGTGCATCCGCTCCAGATCCGGGCGGTTGGCGTGGCCGGACACGTGATAGGCGCCCATCGTGTTATCGACCACATCGACGCCCATTTCCGAAAACGCGTTGACGATCTTCAGAACGCCGCGTTCGTTGCCCGGGATGGTCATCGACGAAAACAGAAAGAGATCGCCCTCTTGCAGCGTGAAGCCCAGATAGGACCCGCGCGAAAATTGCGCCGAAGCCGCGCGGCGTTCGCCTTGAGACCCGGTGACAATCAGCATCAGGTTATCGCGCGGCACGTCCTTGGCATCCTCGGCGCTGATTGTGGGCGGGAAATCCAGCAGCAGGCCGGCTTCCGTCGCGGTTCGGACCATGGTCTGCATCGCCCGCCCCAGCAGGCAGACCGACCGCCCCGCCGCGCGCGCCGCCTTGGCCAGCGTGCGCACCCGCGCGACATTCGACGCAAAGGTGGTGGCGACAACCATGCCCGGAGCGTCGCGCACCAGTTCAGTGATCGCGCCCGGCAGCGAGCTTTCCGAACGCCCCGGATGCAGCGAAAAGACATTCGTGGAATCGCAGATCAGCGCCTGCACACCGCCATCGCCGATGCGTTTATAGATGTCCTCGTCGAATGGCTCACCAACCCCCGGCGCCATGTCCAGTTTGAAGTCGCCGGTATGCAGGACGCGCCCCGCCGGCGTTTCGATCAACAGCGCCGACGCTTCGGGCAAGGAATGCGAGATCGGCACGAACTGCACCCGGAACGGGCCCAGTTCGACCGTATCGGGCAGCGCACCGACGGTATTGATCTGGTCCACGGGCTGGCCCGCCTCGATCATCTTCCTGGCGGCAATCCGCGCGGTGAAATCGCGGGTATAGACCGGCGCGCGCAGACGGTTCCACAAATGGCCCAGACCGCCCACATGATCCTCATGGGCATGGGTGATGAAGATGCCGTCGACCCGGTCCTTGCGTTCCTCCAGCCAGGCGATATCCGCCATGATCAGATCAACCCCCGGAGAGCCGTCCATGTCCGGGAACGTGACCCCCAGATCGACCACGATATAGCGTTCGCGGTTCCTGGGGCCGTAGCCATAGACATAGGTGTTCATGCCGATTTCACCGGCCCCACCCAGGGGCAGGTAGATCAGTCTTTCGCGCGTCATGCGGGGTTCCTGTTCGTATTAAAGATGACGGTCAGCCCGTGCATCGTCAGATCGTCTTCGATCACGTCAAATATGCTATCGACCTGCCCGAACAAGGGCGCAAGCCCCCCGGTGCCGACAACTCTCATGGGGTGGCCGTATTCGGCCTTGATACGGGCGGTAAGGCCTTCGACAAGGCCGATATAGCCCCAGAAGACGCCCGATTGAATGCATTCCACCGTATTGGTGCCGATAACCTTGTCCGGCCGCGAGATATCGACATGCGGCAGGGCGGCGGCGCCCTGATGCAGCGCCTCGAGACTGAGGTTGACGCCGGGCGCGATCACGCCGCCGATATAGGCGCCATCCTCGGCGACCACATCGAAATTGGTGGCGGTGCCGAAATCGACCACCACGACATGCCCGCCATGCCGGTCAAAGGCCCCGGCGGCATTGGCCAGACGGTCGGGCCCCGGGCGCACGCCGGCCTCGACCCTGGGATCCACGGGCAACCGGCATTCGGGCTTGCCCACGACCAGCGGGCGGCAGTCGAAATAGCGGTCGCACAGAACCCGCAGGTTGAACACCACGCGCGGCACAGTAGAGGACACGATCACATCCGTGATCACCGCGTCGATCCTGTTCAGCGACATCAGCGTGGACAGCCAGACGAAATACTGATCCGCCGTGCGGCGGTGGTCGGTTTTCGTGCGCCAGGTGGCGACGAAGCGCGTCCCGTCCCAGATCGAAAAGACGGTGTTGGTGTTTCCGCAATCGATACACAGCAGCATGGTCCCCTCCTGCATTCAGGGAAAATGGATGTCGGCGGCGGGCACGGTGCGCCTGCCCTGCGCGGTGTTCAGCACCAGCGCGCCGGTCTCGTCGATGGTCTCGAATACGCCATGCAGGGTCTCGGCCTGGGTGCGCGCCACCAGGGGTTCTCGCAACCGGGCGACATGGGCCAGAAAAGCCGCGCGCACCGGTTCGAACCCGTAGGTCGTCAGGCGCGTTTCCCAGGTAGCGAAGGCCGGGCCCAGATGGTCCAGGAACTGTTCGGGCGTGACGGTGACGCCGGTTTCAGCGCGCAGCGAAACGGGCGCAAAAGCGGCATCCGGGTCCGCCGGGGGGGCATCGCGCAGGTTCACGCCGATCCCCAGCGCCAGAACGCCCTGCCCCGCGCTTTCCAGCAAGATGCCCGACAGCTTGCCGCCGTTCAGCAACACGTCGTTGGGCCATTTCAACGCAAAGGCTTTGTCCAGACCGGTCACCGAGATCAGCGCCTCGCGCAGGGCCAGCGCCGCGGTGAACGTGCGCAGCGCCAGTCTGGCGGGCCCATCCGAGGAGCGCAGCGCCAGCGTCGCCGCGAAGTTGCCCGCCGGATCGGCCCAGGCGCGCCCCCGGCGCCCGCGCCCGTCGGTCTGGCGCAGACCCAGAATCCAGCACGGGCCGGACAGGGATCCGGCCCGCCTCTGGGCTTCGGCGTTGGTGCTGTCGACCTGCGCCAGCACCAGCCGTTGATAGTCCGGCGGCCAGGCCGGCGCGTTAGTTGGCAAGCGCCTGCGCAGCGACACTGGCCGCGCCTTCCAGACCGAACAGGTTGATCACGCCCAGAAGCGTGATCGCCGCGGCCACCAGCGTCAGCCAACGCTGAACCGGCGCGACATCGCGGTCAAGCGGGTCGGATTCGGTGCCGAAATACAGGAAATAGACGATCCGCAGATAGTAGAACGCGCCGATCACCGAGGCGATCACGCCGATCACCGCCAGCAGCACATAGCCCGCGCCGATCGCCGCGGTCAGAACCGCGAACTTGGCCCAGAAGCCGATCAGCGGCGGCACACCGGCCAGGCTGAACATCAGGATCAGCAGTGCCAGTGCCTGAAGCGGTTGCGTCTTGGACAGCATGTTGAGATCGTCGATCTGCACCACCGGTCGCCCCTCGCGGCGCATGGTCAGCATGAAGGCAAACACACCGATCGACATGGTGACATAGATCGCCATGTAGATCAGCGTCGCCTCGACACCCGCGACCGTGCCGGCGGTCAGACCCAAAAGGGCAAAACCCATATGCGAAATGGACGAATAGGCCATCAGGCGTTTGAGATTGCGCTGCCCCAGCGCACCGACCGCCCCCACGACCATCGATGCCGCCGCCAGAAAGCCCAGGATCTGGCCCCAATCCGCCGACGCGGCGCCGAACCCGTCAAAAACCAACCGCGCCAGCAAGGCCATGGCCGCAACCTTCGGCGCGGTGGCAAAGAAGGCCGTCACCGGCGTTGGCGCGCCTTCGTAGACATCGGGCGTCCACATGTGAAAGGGCACCGCCGAAACCTTGAACGCCAGGCCGGACAGCATGAAGGCCAGCCCCATCAGCAGGCCAATGGGCAGTCGATCGCCCTGCACGGTGCTGGCGATATCGGCCAGACGCGTGGTGCCCGAATAACCATAAACCAGCGACGCGCCATACAGCAGCAGACCAGAGGCCAGGGCGCCCAGCACGAAGTATTTCAGCCCTGCCTCGGTCGCGCGGACGCTGTCGCGGCGGAACGCGGCCAATACATAGAGCGCCAGCGATTGCAGCTCCAGCCCCATGTAGAGCGTAATCAGGTCTCCGGCCGAAACCATCACCATCATGCCCACCGTGGCCAGCGCCACCAGGATCGGATACTCGAACTTCATCAACTTGGTGCGTTCCAGGTAATCCATGCCCATGACCAGCACCGCAGCGCCCGACACCAGGATCACGGCCTTGGAAAACCGCGCGAAGCTGTCGTCGATGAACAGCCCGCCGAACCCCTCGCGGGATTGTGGTTCAAGCACGGAAACCAGGATCGCCAGAAACCCGAACACCGCAACCGTGCCCCAGGTCAGGAAACTCGCCAGTTTGTCCTTGCCGAAATAAGCCCCGGCCATCAATGCCACCATCGCCCAGAGCGACAGCAGGATTTCCGGCAGGGCAATCGAAAGATCAGCCGAATTCATCGGGATGGGCCTTTCACTGACTGGGGGCTGCGGCGGCGGCAGTGGATGCCACCTGGGCGCTGGCATCAATGCCAACCGCGGCCTGGAAATGGGTGAGCAGATTGTCGACCGAAGGGCCAATGATATCGGTGACCAGCGCCGGATAGACCCCCAGCAGCAAAACCATGACCAGCAAGGGCGCGATCATCATCTTTTCACGGGCGTCCATGTCGGCGATGGATTTCAGGCTGTCCTTGACCAGCGCGCCGAACACGACACGGCGATAAAGCCACAGCGCATAGCAGGCCGACAGGATCACGCCGGTCGCAGCAACAACCGCCACCCAGGTGTTGGCCTGATAGACCGCCATGAAGGTCAGGAATTCGCCGACAAATCCCGAAGTGCCGGGCAGGCCGACATTGGCCATGGTGAACACCAGGAACACGGCCGCATAGGTCGGCATCCGGTTCACCAGACCGCCATAGGCTTCGATCTCGCGGGTGTGCAGGCGGTCATAGACCACGCCCACTGACAAGAAGAGCGCGCTGGATATGAAGCCGTGGCTGAGCATCTGGAAGATCGCCCCGTCAACGCCCTGCTTGTTCAGGGCAAAGATCCCCATGGTCACAAAGCCCATATGCGCAACCGACGAATAGGCGACCAGCTTTTTCATATCGGTCTGCACCAGCGCGACAAGCGAGCCATAGACGATGGCGATGGCCGACAGCCACAGCACCGCCGGCGACAGCAGGTCGCTGGCCACCGGGAACATCGGCAGGCTGAAGCGCAGGAAGCCGTAGCCCCCCAGTTTCAGCAGCACCGCCGCCAGCAGGACCGACCCTGCCGTGGGCGCCTGCACATGCGCGTCGGGCAACCAGGTGTGAACCGGCCACATCGGCAATTTCACCGCAAACGAGGCAAAGAACGCCAGGAACAGCAGGGTCTGCGCGCCCCCGGCGATCTGCCAGCCCAGCAACGAAAGCGGACCCGCGCTGAATTCATAGGTCAGAAGCGTCGGGATGTCCGTCGTGCCGGCCTGCATGAACATGTAGATCATCGCCACCAGCATCAGCACCGACCCGAAGAAGGTGTAGAGGAAGAACTTGAACGCCGCATAGATCCGGTTCTTGCCGCCCCAGATGCCGATAATCAGGAACATCGGGATCAGCCCGGCCTCGAAGAACAGGTAGAACAGCACCAGATCCAGCGCCACGAACACGCCGATCAACAGCGTTTCCAGCAGCAGGAAGGCGATCATGTATTCCTTGACGCGGATATTCACGTTCCAGCACGCCGCGATGGTGATCGGCATCAGGAAGGTGGTCAGCATGACAAACAGCACCGATATGCCGTCGACACCCATCTTGTAGGTCAGCCCCATGATCCATTCGCGCTCGACGACCTGCTGGAAACCGGGGTTGGCGGGATCGAAGGAAAACAGCAGGATCAGCGAGATCAGGAACGTGACCGATGTCGCCGCCAGGGCCAGAATCTTGGCCTGCCGCTGGGCATTCGCGTCGTCGCCATGCAGCCAGAAGGCCATGATTACGGCCGCCGCCGCCGGAAGGAAGGTAATGATGGACAGAAGGTTCAGCATCAGTATGCGCCCCCGGTAAGCGTAACGTAGGTAACCAGAACCGCGATGCCGATCACCATGGCGAAGGCATAGTGGAAGACATAGCCCGACTGCGCCCGGGCATAGACCCGGTTGAGCAACGGCATGACCCCCATCGCCAGCCCGTTCAGGAAGCCGTCGATGACGCCCCCGTCACCCCGGATCCACAAGAACCGTCCCAGCGCCGCGGCCGGTCGCACGAACACCGCATCGTAGATTTCGTCGAAATACCATTTGTTCAGCAAGAACCGATACAGGATGGGCTGGTTCGCGGCCAGCTTGCCCGGCAAATCGGTGCGCCGCACATAGAAGAGCCACGCCAGGCCCAGGCCCAGAAGCATCGCCAGGAAAGGCGAAACCTTGACCCAGGACGGCACGTAATGCGCGGCTTCCAGCGTCGCCTGGCTTCCTTCCAGCATGGCGATGGAACTGCCGAAGAATTCATGCACGTATTCGACGGACCCGAAGAAGGGCTTGTACCAGACCATGCCGGCCAGAACCGCGCCGACGGCCAGCACCGCCAGCGGGATCAACATGGATATCGGACTTTCATGCGCGTGGTCGAAGGTGTGCTTGTCGCCGCGGTTGGTGCCAAAGAAGGTCATGAACATCAGCCGCCAGCTGTAGAACGCCGTCATCGCCGCGGCGATCACCAGCAGCCAGAACGCATAGGTCGCGCCGCCGCCGAACGCGCTTTCGATGATCGCATCCTTCGAGATGAACCCGGCGAAGCCGATCTGTGTCAACGGAATGCCGACACCGGTGATCGCCAGCGTGCCGATCATCATCGCCCAGTAGGTATAGGGCAGTTTCTTGCGCAAACCACCCATGCGGCGCATGTCCTGTTCGTGGTGCGTCCCGTTGATCACCGACCCGGCCCCAAGGAACAGCAGCGCCTTGAAGAATGCATGCGTCACCAGGTGGAAAATGGCGACCGAATAGACCCCGAGGCCCGCCGCGACAAACATGTAGCCCAGCTGCGAACAGGTCGAATAGGCGACCACCCGCTTGATGTCGTTCTGCACCAGCGCCACCGAAGCGGCGAAGAACGCGGTCAAGGCGCCGATCAGCACAATGAAATTGCGCGTGTCTTGCGCGTATTCCATCAGCGGCGAAAAGCGCGCGACCAGGAACACACCGGCCGTCACCATCGTCGCCGCGTGGATCAGCGCGGACACGGGCGTCGGGCCCTCCATGGCGTCCGGCAACCAGGTATGCAGGAACAACTGCGCCGATTTGCCCATCGCCCCGATGAACAGGAAGAACATCGCGGTATTCACCGCGTTCCATTCCATGCCCAGGAAGCTGATTGTGCGTTCTGACAGGACCTCGGCCTGGCTGAAGATCTCGGTAAACGACACCGAATCCGTCAGGAAATACAGCATCATGATGCCGATGATGAAACCGAAGTCGCCCACCCGGTTGACGATGAAAGCCTTCATCGCCGCCGCGCCGGCGCTTTCCTTCTTCCAGTAGAAGCCGATCAGAAGATACGAGGCCAGCCCCACGCCTTCCCAGCCGAAGAAGATCTGCACCAGATTGTCGGCGGTTACCAGCATCAGCATGGCGAAGGTGAACATCGACAGATATGAAAAGAACCGCGCGCGGTAGTCCTCGGACGGTGTCCAGTTTTCGTCATGCGCCATGTAGCCGAAGGAATAGAGATGCACCAGCGACGACACTGTGGTCACCACGATCAGCATCACCGTGGTCAGCCGGTCCAGGCGGATCGCCCAGTCGCCGACCAGCGTGCCACTGTCGATGAAGCGCAGGATCTGGATCGTCTGTTCCTGGCCGTCATAGCCAAGGAACAGGATCCACGACAGCAGGGCCGACAGGAACAACAGCCCGGCGGCAATGATCTGCGCCGGCTTTTCCCCGATGACGCGCCAGAACAGGCCCGCGATGATCGCACCCAGCAAGGGGGCAAAAAGAAGGATCGTAGCCATCGCGCTCAGCCTTTCATCACGTTGACGTCTTCCACGTCAATCGTGCCACGGTTCCTGAAGAAGGTGACCAGGATCGCCAGTCCGATGGCGGCCTCGGCGGCGGCAACCGTCAGCACGAACATGGTGAAGACCTGCCCGACCAGATCGCCGCTGTAATACGAAAAGGCCACCAGGTTGATGTTCACCGACAACAGGATCAGTTCGATCGACATCAGGATCACGATGACATTCTTCCGGTTCAGGAAGATCCCGAAGATCCCGATGACGAACAGCGC
>CAJQNQ010000184.1 GCA_905479725.1 uncultured Paracoccaceae bacterium
CGACGCGGCGCTACCCCTTGTTTTGGCGGGCTCGAAGCGCCTATGATCCGGCCACAAATCAAAAAAGGGAGGACCCACCATGAAATTCAGTCCGATTCTGGCCGCAGCCTTTGCTCTGGCCGCCGCGCCTGCGGTTGCGCAAATGCAGCTTTCGATCGCCACCGGGGGCACCGGCGGTGTCTATTACCCGATGGGCGGCGGGCTTGCCGAGGTCATCAACAACAACGTCGAAGGGTATTCCGCCGCCGCCGAAGTCACCGGCGCCTCGGTTGCCAATATGGGCCTGATCGCCACTGGCGACGCCGATCTGGCGCTGGGTCTGGCCGATACGGTCGCGCAGGCGCAGACCGGCACGGGCCGTTTTGAAGGCCAGCAACTGGAGATGATCCGCGGGCTGGCATCGATGTATGCCAACATGGTGCAGATCGTCACGCTCGAAGGCAGCGGCATCGAATCGCTCAGCGATATGGTCGGTCGCCGTATTTCGGTGGGCGCGCCTGGCTCGGGCACCGAGGTCAACGCCGCCACCATCCTTGAAGCCAACGGCATCTCGTATGACGACATCGATGAGCAGCGCCTGAACTTCAATGAAACCGCCGACGCGCTGGCCAATGGCGATATCGACGCCGGCTTCTGGTCGGTGGGTGCGCCGACATCATCGATCCTGAACCTGGCGACCACTCAGTCCATCCAGATGATCGAACTGAGCGCAGATGAAATGGCCGCCGCGCTGGACGCAAATCCGATCTTCGCCATGACCACGCTGGCCGGGGGCCTGTATACCGGTGTGGACGAGTCCGTCGCCGTCCTGGGCGTGCCCAACGTGCTGACCGTGTCGTCGGAAATGGATGAAGAACTGGCCTATCAGATCACCCGCGCCATGTTCGAGAACATCGCCGATCTTCAGGCCGTGCACCCGGCGGCGAACCAGACCACGGTCGAATTCACGCTGGCCGCTACTCCGGTTCCGCTGCATCCGGGCGCGATCCGCTACTACGAGGAAATCGGCGCCACGGTTCCGGACCGCCTGCGCCCGTGAGCGCAACGTGCCGTTGACCGGGATTCGAGGGCGGTGCGCCGCCCTCGTTCTTTGCATGCTGGCAGTCCCGGCGCAGGCCGGGGAACTGGTGCTGAGCCTTGCCGATAGCGGCGAGGTTCTTGGTCGTTTCGTGATCGAGGATGGCGACCGCTGGAGCATCCTGTGGAACCATTCGGTGCAGGGGTTCGAAGTGGAAGACGTCTACGAGAGCCGGGACGGCGCGATGGTGCTGGTTCGGTCTCACCTGCCCGATTTCGCCGCCGGGCTGGGTCACATTCCGGGCCGCGGCATCCAGACCTCGGACGGGGCGGGCGGCTACTGGATCGAGGACATCGACGAGGCTGTGCCCGGCAACGCCTATATCCTGCGGCCGGGTCCACCATCGGTGAATCACCGGTTGCGCACACCCCTGGAAGAAATTTCGCTGACCGACCTGGCCGAACGCGCCCGCCTGCGCATTGCCCTGGTTGACGACGCCCCTTGATGGAATCGCTGTGATGGACACCCCCCTTGACGCGCCCGCGTTGCCCAAACCGGCGCCCCAGCCCTGGCTTGCGCTGCGTCTGATCTCGATTGTCGGCATCAGCCTTTCGCTGTTCCAGCTCTATGCCGCCGGCCTGCAGCCGCTGGGGCTGTTCTTCCAGCGCCCGATCCACCTGGGATTCGTGCTGGTGCTGAGTTTCCTGATCTATCCGGTCACCGGCAACAGCCGCCCTCGCGGCGTGCTGGGCTGGGGCATTGACGGGACGCTGATTGCCGCCAGCATCGTGGCGGGCGCCTGGGTGCCGGTGAATATCGACGTGATCGCCAATTCCATCTTTCCGCGCCAGATCGATGTCTGGGTGGGCGTGTTCATCGTTCTTCTGGTGATGGAGGCCGCGCGCCGGGCTGTCGGGCTGGGCATGACGGTCATCGCCGCGACGTTCATCGTCTATGCCTTTGCCGGGCGGCGCGGGGAGCTGCCCTGGCTGGCCGACTGGCTGCCCGGGATCCTGAACCACCGGGGCTATTCGCTGGAGCGCGTGGCCAGTCAGATGACGCTGGGCGCCGAAGGCATCTTCGGCATTCCGCTGGGCGTTGCCGCCACGTTCATCTTTGTGTTCGTGCTGTTCGGCGCGGTGCTGGAGGTGACCGGCGCGGGCAAGTTCTTCATCGACCTGGCCTATGCCACCACCGGCCGTCAGCGTGGCGGGCCGGCCAAGGCAGCGATCATCGCATCGGCGGGGATGGGCTCCATCTCGGGCTCGGCGATTGCCAATGTGGTGACCACGGGCGCCTTTACCATTCCGCTGATGAAAAAGCTGGGCTACCGGCCCGCGCAAGCCGGCGGGATCGAAGCTGCGGCCAGCACCGGCGGTCAGATCATGCCGCCCCTGATGGGCGCCGGTGCCTTTCTGATGAGCGAATTCACCCAGGTGCCCTATCTGGAGATCGTTCTGGTGTCGATCTTTCCGGCATTCCTGTATTTCGGCGCGGTCTATCTGCTGGTGCATATTGCCGCCGTCAAGCTGGGGCTGAAGGGTCTGCCCGCCAGCGAACTGCCGCTGGTCAGAAAAGTGCTGGCCGAAGGGTGGCATTTCCTCTTCCCGCTGGTCGCGCTGGTGCTGCTGCTGATGGCCGGCTATTCGCCCATGAGGGTGGGGTTCTACGCGATCCTGTCGGTCGTTGCCGCCGCCGCCGCACGGGCGTTGTGGACCTTTGCCGCCGATCGGCCCACCTGGGACGGGCTGGTAACATTGACCTGGAACGCCGTGCTCAAGAGCCTGAAGGCGCTTGAACTTGGCGCGCGTAACGCGGTCGCCGTTTCGATGGCCACGGCGGTGGCCGGGATCATCGTCGGCGTCGTCGGCCTGACCGGCCTGGGCCTGAAGTTCAGTGCCATGATGCTGGCGCTCAGCCAGGGCAACCTGTTCATTGCCTTGCTGCTGGTCATCGCCGCAAGCCTGATCCTGGGCATGGGCCTGCCGGTGACGGCTTCGTATATCGTGCTGATTATCCTGGTCGGCCCGGCACTGACCGCCGAATTCGGTGTGCCGCTGCTGGTCGCGCACCTGGTGGTGTTCTGGTATTCGCAAGACAGCAACGTCACGCCACCCGTGGCCCTTGCGGGATTTGCAGGGGCGGCAATAGCCGGGTCGAAACCGCTGGAGACCAGCATCCAGGCCTGGAAATACGCCAAGGGCCTGTATCTGATCCCGCTGTTCATGGTCTACAATGACGCGATCATCCTGGGCGGTCCCCTGCCGCTGATCCTGTGGAACGGCGCGCTTGCGATCATCGCGCTGGTCGCCTTTGCGGCGATGCTCGAAGGGTTCCTGTGGGGGCCGATGCCGCTGTGGCAACGCGCTGCCATGCTGCCGGCCATCACCGCGGTGTTCTGGCCGTCTCTGACGGTAGAGGCCGCGGGCGCCGCCGGATTGACGCTGCTTCTGGCACTGAACTGGTATCAGTCGCGCGATTTTCACGCGGCCAGCACAGGATGATGCCTCTGGGCCGATAAGGCGCCAAGGCTGTCGGCGCGCGTCAGGCGAGTGTCAGGGACGCTGGTCAAAGGGTTTGCCGAACACGTCCTGAAACTGCGCCTCGTCCCAGACGCCGATCAGAATGCCCGGCGGTTCGCCGCCGGTCATCCGCTCAACCTGTTCCGAGGGCATGGTGATGCGGGTATGATGCTGGCGGCTCCAGGCAAAGATAGCCCCCTCCAGCCGGGCGCGCACATCGGCGTGCCCGGGCGATTCGCCCAGGTCGTCCAATTCCTGCGGATCGGTTTCCAGATCGAACAGCATCGGCCGGAACCCTTCGGCATGGACATATTTCCACCGTTTGTCGCAGATCATGATGAGCCGCGCGTCGCGCTCATGGTTGCCGATGATCTGGCGGGCCTCGCGGGTGGCGTAGTCGAATTCGCTGATCGCATAGTCGCGCCATTGCACCGGTTCACCATGCAACAGCGGCGTCAGATCACGGCCTTCCAGAATATGCGGCAGGGGATCGCCGCCGAAGGCATTCAGGAAGGTGGGCGCCAGGTCGATCGTTTCGACCAGATCCCGGCTGACGGTGCCGCGCGTGGCGTCGGCTTGCGGGCGCGGGTCATAGACGATCAGCGGCACGCGCACCGACTGGTCATGGAACAGGTCCTTTTCGCCCATCCAGTGATCGCCCAGATAATCGCCATGATCCGAGGTGAACACGATCATCGTGTTCTCCATCAGGCCCCTGTCCTCCATCCAGGCGAACAGCCGGCCCATGTGGTCGTCGATCTGCTTGACCAGCCCCATATAGGCCGGGATGACGGCCTGCCGGACGTCCTCGCGGCTCATCGTCGTGCAGATGCGGCTGTCCTGGTAGGCGCGGAAAACCGGGTGGTCGGTTTCGCGCTCGGCATTGCTGCGGATCGCCGGGAGAACGTCATCGGGACCATACATCGAGGCATAGGGCTCGGGCACGATATAGGGCCAGTGAGGCTTGATGAAACTCAGATGGCAGAGCCACGGCTGCTCGCCCGCCGCCTCCATGAAGGCCATGGCGCGGTTGGTCATGTAGGGCGTTTCGGAATGTTCCTCGGGGATGCGCGCCGGGCGGTTGGAGTTTTTCAGCAACCAGCCATTTTGCAGATTTCCCTCCTCATCCTCGGCGGAATTGGCCCAGTCCTCCCACGGGTTGTCGCCGCCATAGCCCAGATTGCGCAGATAGGTGTCATAATCCGGATCCGGGTCGTAGCCGCGCGGGTGCAGTCCATCGTCGCGCTCCCACGGCTCGAACCCGCATTCGGCGCGGGTGATGCCGATGGGGCTGTCCGGGTCGATGCCCAGCCAGGCCATGCCTTCGGTATCGGGCACCATATGCGTCTTGCCGACCAGGGCCGGGCGCACGCCGATCTTGCGCAGGTGGTCGCCCAGCGTGGGCTCGCCGATGCGCAGGGGAAAGCCGTTCCACGTGGACCCGTGCGAGCGACAATAGCGCCCGGTGTAGCTGGACATGCGCGACGGGCCGCAGAACGGCGACTGCACATAGGCCCGGTCAAAACGCACACCCCTGGCGGCCAGCGCATCGATATGCGGGGTGTGCAGGGTCTTGTGCCCGGCGCAGGACAGGTAATCCCAGCGCAACTGATCGCACATGATCCACAGAACATTCATGCCGGCTCCTTTGTGTTGACGCCACCTTGACGTGTTCCGCCCTGCGGATCAATCACACGGGCGGGCTTTATCCGATCGCCGGTAATTCCGGCGGCGCGCGGCGGGTCAGCAGGCTGGCGCCCTGCGGGCTGATCAGGATGTTTTCCTCATGCACCATCATCAGCCCGTCGCCATAGGGCAGCGATGGCTCCAGTGTCAGCACCATGTTTTCGGCCAGCACTGTTGTGTCGAACGCGGCGAGCGAGGGCTGCTCGGTCAGTTGCATCCCCAGACCGTGCCCCATGCGGCCGATATCCCCGCCCACAGGCGCCATTTCGGCGATCACCCTGGCCATCGCCCGCACCAGATCGCGGCAAGTGGCGCCGGGGCGGGCGGCATCGATTCCCGCCTCGGTCGCGCGCCACAGCACGTCATGCGCGCGCCGTGCATCATCCGACGGTGCACCGATCGCCCAGTTGCGGTCGAAGTCGCAGAAATAGCCGTCCCAGGTGCAGCCAGTGTCCAGCATCAGGATGTCCCCGGCCTGCAAAGGGCGGCGGTCGGGGGGAGAGATCACATCGGCATACCCGCCCCGCGCCGCAGAGCCGACCAGATAGGGCACGTCATCGGCGCCCAGACCCAGCGCGGCGCGGCGGAATTCGCGAAAGACTTCCTCAAGCGGCATTCCAGGGCGAGCAATCTCGGGCACGGCGTCGAA
>CAJQNQ010000185.1 GCA_905479725.1 uncultured Paracoccaceae bacterium
CTGGCGCTCAACCAGGTGCCCGGCGTGGTGGAAAACGGGCTGTTCATCGACATCTGCGACGCGGTGGTGATCGGCTTTCCTGATGGCCGCGTCGAGATGCGCGACATCGGCACGGGCGACATCGAGCACGAGCGCATCGTGTTCGAGGATCCGGACAATATTTTCAGCGACGTCTGAGCACCGGGATCTGCGGTGCCAGGCACAGGGTGCGGGCCGACAGGCGACGGTTGTCCCCAACGTATGGAACCCGGCAGATTTCCGTGAAATAAGCCGGTCAAGGAGACAGCTCATGACCAGTTTTGACTACGACCTCTTTGTCATCGGCGGCGGCTCGGGTGGGGTGCGCGCGGCGCGGATTGCCAGCGGCGAGCACGGCGCGAAGGTCGCCATGGCCGAGGAATACCGCATGGGCGGCACCTGCGTGATCCGTGGTTGTGTGCCCAAAAAGCTGATGGTCTTTGCGTCTGGCCACGGCGCGGCAATCGACGAGGCCGCGGCCTATGGCTGGCAGGTGGAAAAGGGGCGCTTTGACTGGAGCGCGTTTCGCCACCGACTGGACGCCGAATTGAACCGGCTTGAAAGCGCCTATACCCGCAACGCCGAAACCGCCGGGGTGACGATCTTTCACCAGCGCGCCACCGTCGCCGACCCGCATACGGTGCGGCTGGCCGACGGGCGCAACATCACCACGCGGCACATTCTGATCGCCACCGGCGGCACGCCCTTCGTGCCCGAACCCTATGCCGATCTGGGCGCGATGACATCGAACGAACTGTTCCTCTTGGACCGGCTTCCCAACTCCATGCTGGTGCTGGGCGGCGGCTTTATCGCCTGCGAGACGGCCTGCATCCTGCAAGGGCTGGGCGTGCAGGTGACACAGATGTATCGCGGTCGCCAGATCCTGCGCGGGTTCGACCAGGACCTGCAGGAACACGTCGCCGCGGCGATCACGCAGCAGGGCGTCAAACTTGAGGTGAACACCAACCTGACCAGCCTGGAAAAGCTGGCGGATGGCCGGTTCCGGGCAACCTGCACGCAAGGCCGCACGCGCGTCCATGATGCCGTTCTCTTTGCCACCGGGCGGCGCCCCAATGTGGACGGTCTGGGGCTGGCGGAAGCCGGCGTCGCGCTGGCGGGCAATGGCGCTGTGGTGGTGGACGAGTATTCGCAAACCAACATCCCGTCGATCTATGCCGTGGGCGACGTGACCAAGCGCATCCAGCTGACCCCCGTGGCGATCCACGAGGGGCACGCCTTTGCCGATACCGTCTTTGGCGGATCGCCGGTCAAACCCGATCACGACATGGTCGCCGGCGCTGTCTTTACCCGGCCCGAGGCCGGCAGCGTCGGCCTGACCGAGGAACGGGCCCGCGCCAGGGGTCCGGTCCAGATCTACATGACCAGCTTCCGGCCGATGCAGACAAGCTTCATCGACGCCGAAACCAAGGCGCTGATGAAACTGGTGGTCTGCGCGAACACGCGGCGTGTGCTGGGATGCCATATCGTCGCACCGGGTGCGGGCGAATTGATCCAGATCGCTGCCGTGGCGCTGAAGATGGGCGCGACAAAGGACGATTTCGATCGCACGATGGCGGTTCATCCGACCATGAGCGAAGAGCTGGTCTTGATGCGTCAACCGGCGCGAAGCAGCTAATTTCGGTGATCCGGCGGAGTGTTTGACCGATTTGGCTTGAATCCGCAGGTTTTGTGCCCAATTCAGGCACAAGACCATTTTCATGCGACAGACCCGAACCAAGGAGTGGCCATGTCAGGCAATTCAGGAGGCCCGTGGGGCGGCGGCGGTGGAAACCGTGGCGGCTCTGGCGGCGGCGGCGGAAATCGCCCCAACGGCGGTGGCGACAATCGCCCGCCCGGTAGCGGCGGCGGCCCGCAAATCCCCGAAATCGAAGAATTGGTCAAGAAAGGCCAGCAGCAGCTGAAAGTGCTGATGGGCGGTCGCGGCGGTCAAGGCGGCGGTGGCCAGGGTCCCGGCGGCGGTGGCGGCGGCATCAGTGGCCGTGGCATCGTTCTGGGATTGCTGGGCGTCGCAGCGATCTGGGCCTATGCCTCGTTCTACACCGTCAGGCCCGAGGAACAGTCGGTCGAACTTCTGTTCGGGCAGGAATACGCGATCGGACAGTCGGGGCTGAACTTCGCGCCCTGGCCAGTGGTTTCGGCCGAGATCGTTCAGGTGACCACGGAACGCGTGACCGAAGTGGGCACCGCGCGCGCGGGCCTGGAAAGCGGGCTGATGCTGACCCGTGACGAAGCCGTCGTGGACATCCAGTTCCAGGTCGTCTGGAACGTGTCGGCGCCCAACAACTATCTGTTCAACCTGGCCGACCCGGCGAACACCGTGCGCGCCGTGGCGGAATCCGCGATGCGCGACATTATCGCGCGTTCGGAATTGTCGCCGATCCTCAACCGTGATCGCGGCGCCATTGCCGCCGAATTGCGCAACGCCATCCAGGAAACGCTGAACAGCTATGCCGCGGGGATCAACATCATCCGCGTGAACTTCGACCGTGCCGACCCACCGAGCGAAGTGATCGACAGCTTCCGTGAAGTGCAGGCAGCGCGTCAGGAACGCGACCGGCTGGAGCGTCAGGCCGACGCCTATGCCAACCGTATTCAGGCCGGTGCGCGCGGTGAATCCGCACAGATCCAGGAACAGGCCGAAGCCTATCGCGCCCAGGTGATCAACCTGGCCGAAGGCGAGGCCAGCCGCTTCCTGGCCGTCTGGCAGGAATATCGCAACGCGCCCGAGGTGACGCGCCAACGGATGTATCTGGAAACCATGGAACGCGTTCTGGGCGGCATGAACCTGACGATCCTGGACAACGTGACCGGCGAATCGGGTTCGGGCGTCGTGCCTTACCTGCCGCTTGACAGTCTGCGCGGCCCCGCCCGCAGCACGCAGGGGAGCAACTGATGAACCGCTTAACGATACTGATCGCCGTTGCCGTGGTCGCCGCTGCGGTCGCCCTTTCATCGTTGTTTGTCGTCGACGAACGCGAAAATGCACTGGTCCTGCAATTCGGCCAGGTCAAGCAGGTGCGGACCGAGCCGGGGCTCTATTTCCGCATTCCGTTCATTCAGGAAGTCGTGCGCTATGACTCGCGGATCCTGGGCTTGCAAACGCAGCCGCTGGAAGTGACCCCAGCCGATGACCGCCGCCTGGTGGTCGACGCCTTCGCGCGCTGGCGCATCAGCGATGTGCGCCAGTTCCGGGAGGCCGTCGGTGTCGCGGGCATTCAGGCCGCTCAGGTGCGGATCGAAAGCATCCTGAACGCCGCGATCCGTGAAATCATGGGCTCGGTTCCGTCGGGCGCTGTGCTGTCCGAAGACCGGACCGGTCTGATGAACCAGACCCGGGACGTGGCCCGGCGTGAGGCCCGGTCGCTGGGTGTCGATGTGATCGACGTGCGCCTGACGCGCACCGACCTGCCCGAACAGAACCTGGCCGCGACCTATGCCAGGATGCGGGCGGAACGCGAACGCGAGGCCGCGGACGAGATCGCGCGCGGTAACGAAGCCGCGCAACGGGTTCGCGCCCTGGCCGACCGGACGCAGGTCGAGCTCGTGTCCTCGGCCAACCGCGACAGCGAGATCATCCGCGGTGAAGCCGATGCCGAGCGCAACCGGATCTATGCCGAAGCCTTCGGACAGGACCCCGAGTTCTTCGCCTTCAGCCGCTCGTTGACCTCCTACGAGCGGGCGCTGACCTCGGAAAACGCGTCGATGGTGTTGAGCCCGGACAGCGACTTCTTCCGCTTCCTGCGGCAGGTCGACCCCACCGGAGCCGGCGTCAGCGCCGCGGCGGATTTCGCGGCGCGGCCAACCCCCGCACCGACTGCCGCCGATGACGCTCCGGCGGCTGCCGACAACAACTGATCCCGACGTGCCCCCGCTACCCCGGGGGCGCGTTTCTTCCTTGCCTCTGAACCGAACTTCCGGACCCATCATGTCAACCTCTCCTGCCCTCCTGGCCGATGGCGAAACCCGGATCACGGAATTTCGCCCGGACAAGGGCCGCTATTGGCGCGACCACGGGGTCATGGCCGTTGCTCTCATGGCGCTGGCGGGCGGCGTTCTTTGGGTCATGGGCCTGCCCTACCCGGCGATCGGGTCGTTGGGCGCGGTGCTGGCTGTCGGTGTGCGCAGCGCCTACCTGGCCAGCGAAACGCTTGCGCTGGTCTGGACACTGACCAACCGGCGTCTGTTGCTGCCCGGTGCGGACCGGTCGGTCAACCTGCTGGATATTCGCAAGGTGCGCCCCTTTCTGGGCGACGTGCAGATCATCACGGCCAGCGGCGACAAACATCTGTTGAAGCACATGGCCGATGCGCAGGGCGTCATTTCCCGGATCGCCGACGCGCGCGACAAACGCGCACGGCGGCGCGACTGAGCCCTGTTCCACCGCACAGCCCGGCCTGAGCGCAGCGCCCCTGCGTTTTCAGCGCCGCGCGATGGGTCAAGACAGTGGCATCCGGGTGATCGCTTGGCTATAAGCCTGCCAGCCCGTTCCCGGCTGACCGAAAGGCGCGCGCATGTCCCTGTTCTTCACCAATGCCCGGCTCATCGATCCTGAGGCCGGAACGGATTCACCTGGCACGCTGAGCGTGCACAACGGCCGGATCAGCGGCGTCAACGATCACC
>CAJQNQ010000186.1 GCA_905479725.1 uncultured Paracoccaceae bacterium
CAGATCTTCCATGGATTACTCCAGTTCTCCGGGCACATGCGTGCCTTTGACGGTGCGGGAATGTCCGCGAAATTCGGCGATCAGATCGCCGTTCTGATTGGTGACATGCACGTCGTAGAGGCCGCCGCGCCCCTGCTTCCACAGCTCTGACGCCCGAGCCGTCAGCACGTCGCCGTCGAACGCAGGGGCGGTGAAGGTGACACTGGCCATCTGCGCCACGGCGCGCTGGTTGTGGGTGTTGCAGGCAAAGGCGAAGGCGCTGTCGGCCAGCGTGAAGATGTAGCCGCCGTGACATATCCTGTGGCCATTGGTCATCTCGGGGCGGACGGTCATCGCCATGCTGGCCCGGCCCGGCGCCACATCGGACAGAACCATGCCCAGATTCTGGCTGGCGGCATCGCCCTGCCACATCGCGGCGGCGGCGGCTTCGGCCAACAGTTGCGGGGTCATCGTGCCGCTCATCGGCCCTTGAACTCCGCCGGACGCTTGTCCAGAAACGCGGCCACGCCTTCGGCATAGTCAGCGCTTTCGCCGCAGGCCTTCATCAACTCGGCCTCCAGGTCCAGATGAGAATCCAGACTTGCGGTCGCCGCCGCGTCCATGGCGCGTTTGGTCGCGGCGTAGCCGAAGGTCGGCCCGACGGCGAAACCCGCAGCCAGCGCGCGCGCCTCGGCCATCAGGGCGTCATCGGCAACACAGCGCCAGATCAGACCCCAGCTTTCAGCCTGAGCGGCAGGCAAGGGCTGCGCCGTCAGCGCCAACCCCATGGCGCGCTGCCGGCCCAGAAGATGCGGCAGATGCCAACTGCCACCCGTGTCCGGCATCAGACCAACCTTGGAAAAGGACTGGATGAATTTCGCACTCTGCGCGGCAAGGGTCAGGTCGCAGGCCAAGGCCAGTGACGAGCCGGCACCCGCCGCCACACCGTTGACCGCGCAAACCACCGGCATCTCCAGCGCGCGGATCTGGCGCACAAGCGGCGCCCAGAACCGGCGCACGGTATCGCCCAGATCCGGCGTGCCCATCTTGCGCGGGTCTCGGTCGCCCAGATCCTGACCGGCGCAAAACCCGCGCCCGGCGCCGGTCAGCAACACACAGCGGACACCGTCGTCCCGCGCCGCCCCCTCCAGCGCCGCGCGCAGCGCCAGATGCATCTCCTCGTTGAACGCATTCAACCGGTCCGGGCGATTCAGCGTGATCTCCAGAACATTGTCCGCCAGGCTCGTCAGAACCGTTTTCATCGCATTGCCTCCCGCCTGCGCCTCTCACGCAGAATTTCATAAGCCGACCGTTCAGTCAACGAATATCGCGCGCCGGCAACCTGGCGCACCGATCTCTACAACTTGACTAAAATCGCGCCTCTTTGTGCCGCAAATATCCCGGGGGAGTCGCCGAAGGCGGCGGGGGGCAGCGCCCCCTCATCCCGCTTACGCAGGCGCGAAATCCTGATCGGGAAGGGACGGCAGCAGCTCGATCAGCCCCCGAATATGGGACCGCGCGGCAACCTCGGCCTGATTGGCCTGCCCGGCGGCCACCGTTCGCACCAGGTCAGCCCGCGCACTGCGCCCGGGTGGCCGATTGGGCCTGAGCTGCGCGCGGATCAGATGCACCTGCAACATCGGCAGCAGCCGCTCCAGTTCGGCGTTCCCGGCCAGTTGCGTCAGCGCCCGGTAGTAGCGCGCGCGCGCCCGCGCACGGTTCTCGGTGGCCGCGTCATAGGCTTCTGCGGCGGCCATCAGCGGCGCCGGATCGGCTCCGGCGGCCACGGCCTCGGCGGCCTGTCGCGCGGCCAGCCCCAGCAAGGGCTCGGTCACGCGCAACACATCCTCGGCCGCGCGCCGGGTCAGGAACCGGATCTGCGCGCCTTTGTGAGGCACCAGTTCAACAATGCCCGACGCCGCCAGCCGACCCAGGGCCTCGCGCACGGTGGACCGGCCCAGCGCGTAGCGCCGCATCAGATCGGGCTCGGCCAGACGTTGACCGGGCACGAACCGGCCATCGGTCAGCCCCTGAAGGATATCGCGCACGATCCCCTCGGGACCAGAGGGGGCACCCCCGGTCACCGGCGCACCATGTCCCAGGCGACCTCGGCCAAGGGCCCGGCAATCTTGCCCATCTCGGCGGCTCGCGGATCATTCGCGGTGCCGTCCTGTGCGCGCTTGGCGATGCCCTGCACGATGGCGGCGATGCGGAACATGCTCAGCACGATGTAGAAATCGAAATTCTCGGGCCGCGTTCGTCCCGTGCGCCGGCACCAGGCATCGATGTATTCGCGCTCTGTCGGCAGGCCCGTGCCTGTCAGATCCACGCCACCCAAGCCCCGGAACACCCCCGGCACGATGCGCCACACCATGACGTTATACGCGAAATCGGCATAGGGGCAGCCCAGCGTCGACAGCTCCCAATCCAACACCGCGATCACGCGCGGTTCGGTGGGGTGATACAGCAGGTTGTCCAGCCGGAAGTCGCCATGGGCGATTCGCACTTCCTCCGGCGCGGTGGGCGCGTTTTGCGGCAACCAGTCGATCAGCGCATCCATCGCCGGGATCGGGTGCGTTTCGCTGGCCCGGTATTGCCGGGTCCAGCGGTTGATCTGACGATCCACATAACCGCCGTGGCGGCCATAGCTGTCCAACCCCACTTTCAGCGGATCGACCAGCGAGATCCTGGCGATCGCGTCATTCATCGAATCGAAGATCGCCGCGCGCTCAGCCGGGTCAAACTCTGGCAGGCGCGGATCCCACAGCGTGCGCCCTTCCAGATGCTCCATGACGAAGAACATAGACCCCATCACGCTGTCGTCCTGGCACAGGCCAAACATGCGCGGCACGGGCACATCGGTGTCAGCCAGCGCCTTCATAACCCGGTATTCACGGTCCACCTGATGCGCGGAGGGGAGCACCTTGCCCAACGGTTTCTGGCGCAGCACATAGCGCCCGCTGGGCGCGTCGATCCGCCAGGTCGGGTTCGATTGCCCGCCCGAGAGGCGCTTCAGAGTCAGCGGGCCGCGAAACCCTGTGACTTGCGCCTCCATCCAGGCGGTCAGCTCTGCTTCGGCCATGGCCTGCCTCCATTCTTGCACCCCAAGGATGCCCACGCAGTGCGCGCCGGTCAAGTAAATATCGTCAGACGATCTTGTCAGATGGCACTGGCGGCGCTATCCTGCCCGCAGCACAGGAGGCCCCCATGATCCCCGACAAATCCGCACGCGTCCTCGACCTTGAAGCCCGTCTGACGGAGTTCATGGAGCAGCACGTCTACCCCAACGAGGCCGAATTGTTCCGCCAGGCCGAAGACTTGGGACCCTTCGCGCGCTACCCGATCTTCGACGAACTCAAGCCGCTGGCGCGCAAGGCCGGGCTTTGGAACCTGTTCCTGCCCGAATCGGACAAAGGCGCGGGACTGACCAATGTGGAATATGGCTACCTGTGCGAAATCATGGGCCGCAGCTTTCTGGCACCCGAGGTGTTCAACTGCAACGCGCCCGACACCGGCAACGCCGAAGTCCTGGTCAAGTACGGCTCCGAAGAGCAGAAGGAACAGTGGCTCGCGCCGCTGCTCGACGGGAAGATCCGTTCCGCCTTTGCGATGACCGAACCGGCGGTCGCATCGAGCGACGCGACCAACATGCAGGCCACCTGTGAGGTCGTGGGCGATGAGGT
>CAJQNQ010000187.1 GCA_905479725.1 uncultured Paracoccaceae bacterium
GATCCTGCGCTGAGGGATGGCGGGGTGGAACCCCGCCCTACCGCCATCGGCATCCGTAGGGTGGGGTTCCACCCCACCAACCCGGCAAACAATCCCGGCCCCCGTAGGGCGGGGTTTACCCCGCCAAACCTTTCCCCGCCAAACTCCGACCTCGGTTGCCCCGCCCCATCCCCGCGGCTAGGTGATCCTGATGAGTGCTGAAAAAACCGCCGCCGACGCATATCTCGCGATCATATATGCAATTCTTGCACCGGTTCTGTAACGCGCCCCGCCCAATTTTCGCCCAAATATCCCCGCAGGATACCGCGCAACTCAACCCTTGGGCGATGTTTCGATGAAATCCCTTCTTACCGCTATTCTGATCCTGTTCACCCTGCCGCTGCACGCCCAGACCGACAGCCGCCTGCAAGCCATGCGGACCGGCGATGCCAGCCGAGGGTGGGAGGCCGTGGGGCGCCTGAACATGAACGGTTCGGGGTTTTGCACCGCCACTCTGATCTCGCAAACCCGCGTGCTGACCGCAGCGCATTGCCTTTTTGACACCCGCACCGGCCAGCGCATCGACCTGTCGCGGCTGGAATTCCTGGCCGGCTGGCGCACCGGCCGGGCCGAGGCGATCCGCAACGTGCGCCGCGCCGAGATCTGGCCGGGCTTCGACATTGCCGCCGGCGCCGCGATGTCCAACGTGCCCTCCGATCTTGCGCTTCTGGAACTGGATCGCCCGATCCGCACCACCGGTATCACCCCGCTCGAAGTTTCAACCCTACTGCCCGAACGCGGCGAACGGGTGGCCGTGGTCAGCTACGGGCGCGGCCGGGAGGAGACCCCGTCGATCCAGGAGGCCTGCTACGTGCTCGACCAACGCGGCGATGGCTTGTCGGTCTTCTCGTGCAGCATCGTGCCGGGATCGTCCGGTGCGCCAGTGTTCATCGTCGAGGACGACGCGCTGCGCATCATATCCGTGATCTCGGCCCGGGCCGATGGCGCTGAGGCGCCGGTATCGCTGGGCGCACAACTGGGGCCGCGCGTCGCCGCGTTGCACGCTGCCCTGGATGAAGGCATGCCGCGCGCCGAAACGCGGGCTTCGGGTGGGCTGCCGGGCGCGCGCAGCTCTGCCCGGTTCGTGCGTCCCTGAACTTCATCCCCCTTGAAACGACGAAATCGACTTCCCAAATCCTTGTCATCGGACGCCCATCCGGGGTCCGAAAACCCGACGCCCGGCCGGATGATCCGGCGGGCCTGCACCGACATCGCTTGAACAAGGATGACACCATGCGAAATTTTGACCCCACCCCGCTGTTTCGTGCCTCGGTCGGCTTCGACCGGATGGCGGATCTGATGGATCGTGTGCTGACCGCCGATCCGGTCCAGCCCACCTATCCGCCCTTCAACATCGAGAAAACCGACGAAAATGCCTACCGTATCTCGATCGCAGTAGCCGGCTTCTCGGCCGATGAACTGTGGGTCGAAGTGAAGGAAAACCAACTGGTCATTTCCGCCCGCAAGGCCGACGAGACGGGCGAAAGAACCTTCCTGCATCGCGGCATCGCAACCCGTGCCTTTGAACGCCGCTTTCACCTGGCCGAGCATATGCGCGTGCAAGCGGCCGCTCACGCTGACGGTATGCTGAATATCGAACTGCTGCGCGAAATCCCCGAAGCGTTGAAACCGCGCCGCATCGACATCGCCCGCAGTGAAGCTCGCGGCTCCGTGATCGAGTCCTCGGCTGCCTGAACCGACGCCCACCTCAGACCGGTCCTTCGGGCGCGCCTGCGCCCGGAGTCACCTGCGCCCGGATTCAGGGGCTCTGCCCCTCTTCGCTGCGCGAATTCACCCCGGGATATTTGTTGGCACAAAGATGTGGACAATTTGAATAAAATTGCGCTTCATCTTGCCCAAAATACTCTGGGGGTGAGGCCGCAGGCCGAGGGGGCGAAGCCCCTTTGGTTGTGTCACTCGGCGGCGGCGGACCGTGCACCGACAAGCCCCACGATATCCATCATGATGCGATTAAGCTCGAAATCCTTCGGCGTGTAGACGGCGGCCACCCCGAGGGCGCGGAGATGCCGCGCGTCGTCTTCGGGGATGATGCCGCCGACAATCACCGGGATTTGGGACAGTCCGGCCTTGGTCATTTGTGTCAGAAGATCCTCGACCAACGGAATGTGGCTGCCTGACAGGATGGACAGACCGACCACGTGAGCCTCCTGATCCTGCGCCGCGGCGACAATTTCGGCAGGCGTCAGGCGAATGCCCTCATAGTGGATATCCATGCCGCAGTCGCGGGCACGCGCGGCGATCTGTTCCGCCCCGTTGGAGTGCCCGTCCAGCCCCGGTTTGCCAACCACGAATTTCAGGCGGCGTCCGAGCGTCGTGCTGACCGCGTCCACGGCGGCGCGAATCTCGTCGAGCCCCTCGGTCCGGTTTGACGGGCTTCGCGAAACGCCGGTCGGGGCGCGGTATTCGCCGAAGGCCTTACGTACCATCAGGCCCCATTCGCCGGTGGTCACGCCGGCTTTCGCGGCCCTGATCGAGGCGGGCATGATGTTGATCCCGGACAGTGCGGCATCGCGCAACTCGGCCAGCGCGGCCTTGATGGCCTTTGCGTCGCGCGCGGTGCGCCATTGGGTCAGCCGGTCGATCTGATCTTGCTCGGCGGCCTCGTCAACGACCATGATCGCACCGTCCCCGGTGGTCAATGGCGAGGATTCGGTGGTGGTGAACTTGTTGACGCCGACGACCGTTGTCTTGCCGGTTTCGATGCGACCGATACGTTCGATGTTCGACTCGACCAGGCGACCCTTCATGTATTCGATAGCTTGCACCGCGCCCCCCATGGAATCGATCAGATCCAGCTCGGCGCGCGCGCCGTCCTTGAGGGTTTCGACCTTGGCCGCGACAACCGGGTTGCCGTCGAACAGATCGCCATATTCCAGCAGATCGGTCTCAAAGGCCAGGATCTGCTGCATCCGCAGGGACCATTGCTGGTCCCATTTGCGCGGCAGGCCCAGGGCTTCGTTCCAGGCGGGCAGTTGCACAGCACGTGCGCGCGCGTTTTTCGACAGCGTCACCGCCAGCGCCTCGATCAGGATGCGGTAGACATTATTTTCCGGCTGCTGTTCGGTCAGGCCCAGCGAATTGACCTGAACCCCGTATCGAAAGCGGCGGAATTTCGGATCCTGCACGCCGTAGCGGGTTTCGCACAATTCGTCCCAGAGTTCGACAAAGGCGCGCATCTTGCACATTTCGGTGACAAAGCGGATGCCCGCGTTCACGAAGAAGCTGATCCGCCCGACCATGTCCGGGAAATGCTCGACCGGGACCTTGGTTTTCAGATCATCCAGCACGGCGCAGGCCGTGGCCAGCGCGAAGGCCAGTTCCTGCTCGGGCGTCGCGCCGGCTTCTTGCAGGTGATAGGAACACACGTTCATCGGGTTCCATTTTGGCAGGTGTTCGCGCGTGTAGGCCGCCACGTCGGTTATCATCCGCAGACTGGGCGCGGGCGGGCAGATATAGGTGCCGCGCGACAGGTATTCCTTGATGATGTCGTTCTGCACCGTGCCTTGCAGCTGAGCGATGTCCGCGCCCTGTTCTTCGGCGGCGGCGATATAGAGCGACAACAGCCAAGGCGCGGTGGCGTTGATCGTCATCGAGGTGTTCATCTGCTCCAGCGGGATCTGGTCGAACAGCGCGCGCATGTCGCCCAGGTGACAAACCGGCACGCCGACCTTGCCGACCTCACCGCGCGCCAGTTCGTGGTCGCTGTCGTAGCCCGTTTGCGTGGGTAGATCGAAGGCCACGGACAGGCCGGTCTGCCCCTTGGACAGATTGGTGCGATACAACTCGTTCGAAGCCTTGGCCGTCGAATGCCCGGCATAGGTGCGAAACAGCCATGGACGGTCTTTGACGGGCGCGTCGGGTGCGGACATGACTGGGGCCTCCGGTAGGGTGCTGTGCAAATGCAGCGCAATAATCTTGCCCGAATGGATGATTCAGGTGATAGAAAATGTCAAGAGCGGAATCGCTGCAACGCAGCGCAACGGGGCTTGCCAACTTGCGCAGGGGCAGCCAGACTTCGGGCTTCCGCAGTCAAAAGGCGCCCAACCGTGCAAGATCCTGAACGCAACAAGGCCAATGCGATGGCCTTTTACGACATGATGTTCAACCAATGCCGCCCGAAGGACGCCATCGACGCCTTTGTCGGCGATGTCTATATTCAGCACAATCCGCATGTCGCGGACGGCAAGGACGCCTTCGTCGCCTATTTCGAGCGTATGGCCCGGGAATGCCCCGGCAAGGTCACGCATTTCAAACGCGCGATTGCCGAGGGCGACAAGGTGGTGCTGCATTGCCATCAGGTCTGGCCCGGGTTCGATGACTACGCTGGCATCGACATTTTCCGTTTCGACGACAGCGGCAAGATCGTTGAGCACTGGGATGTGTTGCAGGTGATCCCCGACACCAGCGCGAACGACAACGGCCTGTTCTGAGCGATTCCCCGGCGATGCGGGCCCGTGAATTGCGTAGCGCCAAGAAGGATTTACCCCGCGCGCCATTCCTGTAACCTGCCGCCATGTTCGCGCCCGTCGAAGTCCCCCTTTGGCTTTTGATTCTGATCCTGCTTTTCGCGGCGGTCACCTTTGCCTCGCATTTTCTGTTCCCGTCGGTCCGCTGGTTCTTTCGGCGGCGGATGGAGCGCGCGGTCGAGCGGTTGAACAAGCGGCTTGACCGGCCGATCCAGCCGTTCAAGCTGATGCGGCGCCAGGACAACGTGATCCGGCTGATCTATGACGCGCAGGTCATGGAGGCGGTGGCGGAATATGCGCGGCAAGAAGGCGTGCCGAGGTCGGTTGCCTTCGCCAGGGCCAAATCCTATGCGCGCGAAATCGTGCCCGGGTTTTCGACCGCGTGGTATTTCGGCTTTGCCATCTGGCTGGCGCGCAAGCTGAGCCGGCTGTTCTATACCGTGCATCTGGGGCGCGGCGACGCCGAGACCGTGCGCGATATCGATGAGCATTCGGCGGTGGTGTTCGTGATGAACCATCGCAGCAACATGGATTACGTGCTGGTCACCTGGCTGGCCGCGGATCGGTCGGCGTTGTCCTATGCGGTGGGCGAATGGGCGCGGGTCTGGCCCTTGAAGGCGCTGATCCGGGCGATGGGCGCCTATTTCATCCGTCGGCGCTATTCCAGCACGCTTTATCGCGCGGTCCTGGCGCGGTATGTGCAAATGTCGATCGAAGAGGGCGTGACGCAGGCCATGTTCCCCGAAGGCGGTCTGAGTCAGAATGGCGCTGTCGGCCCCGGCAAGAAGGGTCTGCTGCATTACATCGTGCGTGATTTCGCGCCGCACCGCGAGCGCGACGTGGTGTTCGTGCCGGTCGCGCTGAATTATGACCGAGTGCTCGAGGACCGTATCCTGATCGGCGCGGCGCGCACCGGCGAGCGGCGCTTCAAGGTGCGGCTGTCGGTGGCCGCGGGCTGGGTCTGGCAGTTGATCTGGCAGAAGATACGTGGCCGGTTTCAGAAATTCGGCTATGCGGCGGTGTGTTATGGCGCGCCCCTGTCGCTGCGGGAATTTGTCACCAATCATCCGGACGCCAGCACCGAAGTGTTGTCCGATACCCTGATGACGCGCATTCGTGCTGCGGTGCCCCTGTTGCCGGTGCCGCTGGCTGCCGCCTGTCTTGCGCGGCGCGGCGGGGCGGCTTCGGTCGCTGACTTGCAGCAAGGTGCCGCCGATCTGGTGGCCGCGGCCCGCGCCCGCGGCGCCAACATGCATCTGGCCGGCGGAAATCCGCAGACGGCGCTGCAAGTGGGGCTGGAGGCGCTGGCGCTGCGCGGTATTGTTGTGGTCGAGGATCAGGCGGTCCGAATCGCCCCGGGTCAGGAGGACGCGCTGAGCTTCTACGCGGCCTCGGTTCTGCAACGTCTTTCTGAGCCGGACGCGGTGCAGGGGCACCACACGCCGGATTTGACCCTCCCTGAAGCATCAGAGACATAAAATTTCAAATAAGCGCCGAACAGGGTTGCATTGTTGCGCGGTCGATTCTATTCATGCTGCAACTGCTGCGTCAATTCTGCGATGCGGCACAAAGACAGGCAGGAGAGAGACATGGCCCTGGATGAAAGCACCGGCATCGCTGAATACGATGCCCCCGTGAAAGACCTGTATGAAATCGGCGAGATGCCCCCGCTGGGGCATGTGCCCAGGCAGATGTATGCCTGGGCGATCCGCCGCGAACGCCATGGCGAGCCGGAAACATCGTTCCAGAAGGAAGTGGTGGACACCTGGCAGATCGACAGCCATGAAGTGCTGGTTCTGGTGATGGCCGCCGGGGTCAACTACAACGGAGTCTGGGCCGGTCTGGGCCAGCCGATCAGCCCTTTTGACGTGCACAAACAAGACTATCACATCGCCGGATCGGATGCTTCGGGCATCGTCTGGGCAGTGGGCGACAAGGTCAAGACCTGGAAGGTGGGCGACGAGGTTGTCATCCATTGCAACCAGGATGACGGCGACGACGAGGAATGCAACGGCGGCGATCCGATGTTCTCGCCCAGCCAGCGGATCTGGGGCTACGAGACCGGCGATGGATCGTTCGCGCAGTTCACCCGTGTGCAGGCGCAGCAACTGATGCCGCGCCCCAGGCATCTGACCTGGGAGGAAGCCGCCTGCTACACGCTGACCCTGGCCACCGCCTACCGGATGCTGTTCGGCCATCACCCGCATGAATTGAAGCCCGGACAGAATGTGCTGGTCTGGGGCGCGTCGGGCGGGCTGGGATCTTATGCCATCCAGTTGGCGAATACCGCTGGCGCCAATGCGATCGGCGTGATTTCGGACGAAAGCAAGCGCCAGTTCGTGCTGGATCAGGGTGCCAAGGGCGTCATCAACCGCAAGGATTTCAACTGCTGGGGTCAATTGCCCACGGTCAACAGCCCCGAATACAACGCCTGGCTGAAAGAGGCGCGCAAGTTCGGCAAGGCGATCTGGGACATCACCGGCAAGGGCGTCAATGTCGACATGGTGTTCGAACATCCGGGCGAGGCCACGTTCCCGGTGTCTACCCTGATCGTGAAGAAGGGCGGCATGGTGGTGATCTGCGCCGGCACTTCGGGCTTCAACACGACGTTCGACGTGCGCTATATGTGGATGCACCAGAAGCGCCTGCAGGGCTCGCATTTCGCCAATCTCAAGCAGGCCGCGTCCGCCAACCGCCTGATGTGCGAGCGCCGCCTGGACCCGTGCATGTCGGAAGTGTTCGCCTGGGACGAGATCCCGGCGGCGCACACCAAGATGCTGCGCAATGAACATCTGCCCGGCAACATGGCGGTGTTGGTGCAGGCGCCGTCCAGCGGGTTGCGCACCTTCGAGGATGCGCTGGAGGCCGGCAAGGCCTGACCCGGAAAACACTGTTCCCTCCGAGGGGGTCGTCCGGCAGGGGCGGCCCCCTTTGAATGTCGGCATCGCCCGCGTCCCTGGTCCCGGCCCGACGGACATCAACGCTTTTTCAACCTTGCCCCCCTTATCTTTGTGCGGATGAAACAAGGGGGCGGGGCCGGCGCTATGCAGCATGAATGGATGATCCGGGTGCTGGAGGACATGCAGGCCTATGCCAGGCTGCACGGCCTGGTAGCGCTGGCCGAACAGCTGGATCAGACACGGCTGCTGGCGTTGACCGAAATCGCCTCTCTGACGCCGGGTCCGCCGGAAAACCCGGGCGGCGGCTGAACTCAGGTTCGCCTTGCACAGGATCGCTTTACACGGCGCCGGGTTCATCCTTTAACGGGGCAGGGCTTGTAAAAGGGGTGCCATGCTGTCCGCTGCCATGTCCGGGTTCCTGGCCGGCCTTTCGCTGATCGCCGCCATCGGGGCGCAGAACGCCTTCGTGCTGCGCCAGGGGCTCGGGCGGCAGCATGTCGGACTTGTGGTGCTGATCTGCACCCTGTCCGATGCGCTGCTGATCGTCGCCGGGGTCGCCGGGTTCTCAACGGTCGCGCAACGGCTGCCGTGGCTGACGCCGGTGATGCTGTGGGCGGGCGTGGTGTTCCTGCTGGCCTATGGCGCGCTGCGGTTTCGCGCGGCCTGGCAAGGGGGCGAGGCGCTGATCGCCGCCAACGCGGCCCCGCAATCACGCCGCCGCGTGGCGCTGACCATGCTGGCCCTGACCTGGCTGAACCCGCATGTCTATGTCGATACGCTGGCGCTACTGGGGGCGCTTTCGGCGCAATACGCGCCCAATCAGGCCGGGTTCGGCGCCGGAGCCGTCCTGGCGTCGGCGGTGTTCTTCGCCAGCCTGGGCTATGGCGCGCGCCGCCTGGCGCCGGTCCTGGCCCGCCCGCGCGCGTGGACGGTCCTCGAAATCGTGATAGGGTCGATCATGTGGGCCATTGCCGCCAGCCTGGCGGTGCAGGCCATCAGCGGGGGAGCAGCTTGAAAAACCACGCCTATTCTACCCATATCCGCTGGACGGGAAATACCGGGCAGGGCACGGCCAGCTACCGGGGCTACACCCGCAACTGGGAGATTGCCGTGCCAGGCAAGCCGGTCATCGCCTGTTCCAACGATCCCCTGCTGGGCGGCGATCCGAGGTTGATGAACCCCGAGGATCTGCTGCTCAGCGCGCTGTCGTCCTGCCATATGCTGTGGTATCTTCACTTGGCCTCCGAGGCCGGGATCATCGTCACCGCCTACGAGGACACTCCCGAGGGGATGGGCGAGGTTGCCACAGGCGGTGCGGGGCGGTTTGTCAGCGCCACCTTGCGCCCCAGCATCACGGTGAAACCGGGCGCCGATCTGGACCGCGCCGAAGCGATCCACCATGATATTCATAACCATTGCTTCATCGCCCGGTCCGTCGCCTTTCCGGTGAAGATCGCGCCCCGGTTCACCGTCGAATAGGAATCCATCATGCAGGTCATCCGCAACGGTTCGCAAAAGGCGCGCCAGGCGCCAGACAGCTACTTCACCGGCCATGTCCGGTTCGAGAGCAGCTTCAAGGGCACGCCCCCCGCCACGATCAGCGGGTTGACCGTGGCCTTCAGCCCCGGCGCGCGCACCCATTGGCACACCCATCCGCTGGGCCAGACAATCTTCGTGCTGTCTGGCAAGGGGTGGTGCCAGCGTGATGGCGGCCTGGTCGAAGACATCGGTCCCGGCGACATCGTGCATTTCGAGCCCGGTGAAAAACACTGGCACGGCGCCACCGACACAACCGCGATGAGCCATCTGGCCATCGCCGAGGCGCTTGACGGCGTGACGGTTGATTGGCTGGAGCCCGTCTCGCAGGTGCAATACGCCCGGGTCAAGCCCTGATCCAGCCGCGGATTCCCGGTAGGGAACGCGCCCACCACGCGGCTGAGTCCTTGACGACTGCAACGGCCCCGCCATGGGCGGTCGCGGTGCCTGCAACCTCTGTGGGGTTCCGGTTGCATGACGGCAGAGTCTGACCAGACGGGCCGGCACCAGGTCACGGCACCAGGTCACGGCGCAAGTTCGCAATCACAGGCCTGCCGCCTGGCCACTGAGGGCGCGGCATGGCCTGAAACCCGGGCAAGCCCCGGGCCGGGAACGGCGGGTGAATTGTGCAGGGCCGATGCCGACGACCGCGAAACGCCTTCGATGCGTTCAAGGCCGGCTTGTCGAATGCGGGTCCGGCGGACAGCTTGCGTGCCGCGCGATGATGCGCTGGCGCGACGTCTGCGCGCGGCCGGGCCGGCCCTGCTGAGCGTCGGCAACAGGCTGCGCGTGGATCGGAACAATGCCGCTCGCAGGGGTCCGAAAACGTGGCAAAGGGATCCCAGGGCCGGGCGTGCGCCAATCGCTAGAAGGCATAGACGAGGGTCGTGACCGTGACGATCGCGCCCACGAACATCGTCGCCGCGATCAGCGCCAGCGTTCGGACCAAACGCAGGTTGCGGTCAGACACCTTCAGGCGCAGTTCCTGCGCTGTTTCGGGATATTCCAGCGCAGCGGCGTTCGATCCGCTCCAGTCATGCCGTGCGTTCCACTGGCGCACTTCCACGGCGTTCCAGCCGTTGAAGACCAGGATGATCGCCGCAACGATGACAAAGGAAGATGGAACCCAGATCGTATATCCGCCGACCGTCTCGTCCGCCAGCGGTGCGAAATCCCACAGACGCCCGGCGATGTCATATCCGGAATACAACACCGTGCCCTTCAGCGTGGTGAGCGAGCCGAGCAGGATGTTCGACAGGATGATCCCGATCAGGGCCAGGATCCGCAAGCCGTGGATCGCTCCTTCGGGCGCGGCGCGGCGGTCGAGGGTCACGGAAAAGAAACCGAGACCCGCCGCAGTCATGCTCAGATGGGCCAGCAGCGCAAGCCAGGGCAGAGTCACCGCGGCGTTGTGCAGCGCCGGCACCTGCCAGATATAAAGCGCGCCAATCATCAGGACAAAGTTGACGTCCAGCCGTGTCAGAAGTCTGGCCGCGCCCGCAAAGCCTGGTCGATCGCCCATTCGGCCCAGCGAGTGGCGTAGCGCGCGAGGCAGCCCGGCGCGCAGGATCGGCCAGGGATGCGAAAGAACCACCAGTATCGGCCCGATCAGCCGGAGCAGCAGGTGCTGAACCTGGTGCACCGCAAAAAGTCTGGACCCGGTCGCCGCCAGCGCGCCCTCGAAGGCAAATGCCAGCGCCAGCACCCCGCTTGCGAACAGCAGGTGCCGGAGCGGACTGACCTGTTCACGCACCAGCCGGGGGCGGCGCGCCCCGCGCAGGTAAAGCCACACCAGCGCGCCGATCGCGACAAGAGCCAGCGGCGACAATGCCGGTCCGAAGGGATCGAAACTGGCCAGCGTCATGGCTCCGCCCGGCCCGCGCCGCGAGAGGGCAGGCCCGGCAGCCACACGCCCGGGGCTTGGAAGCCCCGCGGTTTCACGGCGGTTTCAAGGGTCATTGTGCGGCAGGTTCTTCAGGTGCCTGAATAGGATGCGTAGACCTGTTGGCTTCCGTCGGGATTGACCAGAATCACGTCGAAAGCCTGTCGCGCATCGCCGAAATCCATGCCCGGTGATCCGGCGGGCATGCCTGGGGTTGCGATGCCCAGCGCCACGGGGCGTTCTGCCAGCAGGCGCTCGATATCGGCGGCCGGAACGTGGCCTTCAATCGTGTATCCGGCAATCGAGGCGGTATGGCAGGCCCAGAGTTCCTCGGAAAAGCCCGACGCTTCCTTGGCGGCATAAAGCTCGTCATCCGACACGTTTCGCACATTTACGGTAAATCCGGCCTCTTGCATGGCCACGGCCCAGCCGCCACAGCATCCGCAGGACGCCTGCTTCACCATGTCGATAACCGGCGCTGTTCCCTGCGTCGTTCCCTGCGTCGTTCCCTGTGCGGTTGCCATGGTCGCCATCGCAAGCAGCCATCCGCCCGCCATCAATGTCCTTTTCATCGTCAACTCCTGAAGACTCGGCTGAAATCACAGCCGCGAAATCGGTTCTAAAACCTCAAGCTACCTCAGGTTCAAGAAAAAAACCCTCCCGCGCTGGAATGTCGCGCGGTTTGGTTTTCTTCGGGTCGAAAGGAGGCTGAAACCACCGCCTCAAACCCCCGGCCTCGTCGAGCCGAACAGGCCATTGCAGGGCATGGAGCAGTGCCCTCGGAAAACCTCTTGAAGCTCTAGTTGCTATAGCTCCTATCTAGAGACCCGATGGATGATTCGCAGCCGGAGAGACCGATGCAGACCGATGACAAGGCGCAAGCCCCAGCGCACGACCACAAGCACGCCCACGATCATGGATCAGGCGGGGGAAGCTGCGGGTCCGGTGGCGATCACATGTGCGGCGATATCGGGCCGATCGGCGACGTGACGGCCCAAGGTCGCAGCTTCCGCGTCAACGGGCTGGATTGCGCCGAGGAAGTGGCGATCCTGAACAAGGTGCTGGGCCCGGCGGTGGGCGGCACCGAGCATCTGGCCTTCGACGTGATGAACGGCCGGATGACCGTTCTTGACAGTGCCAAGACGTTGGGCGACGACAAGATCATCAAGCTGATCGGCTCCACCGGCATGAGCGCCAGCCTGTGGGAGGCCGAAAGCGCCGCCGCCGCGCAGGCCGCGCATCTGAAACGGCAGAAGTTCTTCACGTCGCTTTCGGCCGGGTTCTGGGCCCTGGGCCTGGTCTGGCACGGGGTGGAATCCGGCGCCGGCGGGTTGCTGCGGATCTTCTCGGATCACGGCGACACGCCGATGCCGATGATCGAAATTGCGGCCTTCCTGCTGGCCATCGTCTTTGGCGCCTGGCTGGTCGCGCCGAAGGCCTGGTCCTCGGCGCGGCGGCTGTCGCCCGACATGAACCTCTTGATGATCATAGCGGTTTCGGGCGCGATCCTTCTGAACGCCTGGTTCGAGGCCGCGACGGTCGCCTTCTTCTTTTCGCTCTCGCTCTATCTGGAAAGCTGGAGTGTGGGCCGGGCGCGCAACGCGGTGGCGGCATTGCTGGACCTGGCGCCGCCGACTGCGCGGGTGATCCGCGAGGACGGAACAGAGGTCGACGTGTTGGCCGCGCAGGTGGCTGTGGGTGACCGCTTCATCGTGCGCGGCGGCGACCGCATTCCACTTGATGGCGAGGTGACCGACGGCATTGGCGGCGTCAATCAGGCCCCAATCACCGGCGAAAGCGCCGAGGTAACCAAGGAGCCTGGCGACGAGGTCTATGCCGGGACGATCAACGGCGTTGGCACCCTGACGGTGCGCGCCACCAGACCGGCCAGCGATACGGTGCTGTCGCGGATCATCCGCATGGTGGGCGAGGCGCATTCGCGCCGCGCCGATGTGGAACAGTGGGTGGCGAAATTCGCCCGCATCTACACACCGATCGTGATGGTGCTCGCCATCGTCATCGCGGTGCTGCCGCCCTTGGCCTTCGGCGGCGCCTGGGACTACTGGTTCTACAACGCGCTGGTGCTGCTGGTCATCGCCTGCCCCTGCGCGCTGGTTATCTCGACCCCGGTTTCCATCGTCGCGGCGCTGGCCTCGTCGGCGCGCAACGGCGTGCTGATCAAGGGCGGCGCCTATGTCGAGGCACCGGGGCGGATCGACGCGCTGGCGCTGGACAAGACCGGCACCATCACCGAGGGCGAGCCCGAGGTTGCGTCGGTTCATGCGCTGGGCGGCACATCCGAACGCGAGCTGCTGGAAGCGGCGGCGGCGCTGGAGGCGCGGTCCTCGCACCCTCTGGCGCGGGCGATCATGGCGCGGGCGCGGGTCGATGGCATCGGCAGCAAGGCCGCCGATGACACCCGCACCGTGCCCGGTCGCGGTGTCGAGGGCGCCTTCGGGGGCCGGGAGATCTGGTTGGGGTCCGACCGTTTCGCCGCCGAAAAGGGCGCGGACGGCGCGTTGCCCGAGGCCTTGCGCGAGCGCATAGAGGGCGCCGGCAGCACGCTGGTTGCGGTGGGCGCCGGCGACACGCTGCTGGGCGTTCTGGAACTGCGAGACCGCATCCGCGAGGATGCAAAGGGCATCGTGGCGCGATTGCACGCGCAGGGGGTCAAGACCATCGTCATGCTGACCGGCGACAACGAACGCACCGCCCGCGCGGTGGCCGCCGAAGTGGGCATCGACGAGGTGCGGGCCGAATTGTTGCCCGAAGACAAGGTCACGGCGATCGAGGAACTGGTCGCCACCCACAAGATGGTGGCGATGATCGGTGACGGGGTGAACGACGCCCCGGCCATGGCGCGGGCGCATTTCGGCATCGCCATGGGCGCCATCGGCTCGGATGCGGCGGTGGAAACCGCCGACATCGCGTTGATGACCGACGATATCGGCAAGGTGCCGTGGCTGATCGGCCACTCGCGCCGCACGATGTGGATCATTCGCCAGAATATCGGTCTGTCGCTGGCCACCAAGGCGCTCTTCGTCGGCCTTACCGCCTTCGGAATGGCGTCGATGTGGGGCGCGATTGCCGCCGATGTTGGCGTGTCGCTCCTTGTGGTGATGAATGCGCTGAGGCTTTTGAACGGCAAGAATGAAAGCGGCGCGCCAAAGGGCGGCGAGCGGGCCGGCGCTGCAAAGCCGAAGGCTGCGCTGGCCACCGGCCACTGACGCGATGGCCCCGGGACGGCGGGAAACCACTGTCCCGGGCGTAAATCGTCGGACGTGTCTTTGCACACCTTGGACCAGTGACAGCTGGAAATTTCATATCATCTGGGTGCCGGGCCTGTGCCGCCCGCGCGAACCCTGTCAAAACGGAGGACCGGTAGATGGTCGCAGAATCGAATGACATCGGGCGCGCCCCGGGGCGGGGCAGCAAGGGCCGGGGCAGCATGCGCTGCCCGGTATGCGATGTGCCCCTCAGCATGGCCGACCGACAAGGGGTCGAGATCGACTTCTGCCCGGAATGCCGGGGCGTCTGGCTGGACCGTGGCGAGTTGGACAAGATCATCGAACGCAGCATGACGGAACTGGCGCCACAGCGCGCGGCGGAACCGGCCGGCTATGATGAAGATCGCGGCTACCGTGGCGGACATGGCGGCAGCCGCAGCGGCAGCAAGCATGGCCGGCGTGACCATGGCGGCGGATACGGCAAACACGGCTCTCGCCGGAAATCCTGGTTGCACGAACTTTTCGACTGATCGCGGAATTGCCCGGCGGCAATTCTCGATCTGCGCCGGCCGGCAATCCGCAACACGACCGTGAAGTTCATGCTGCGGGTCGGTGATGCGGTTTTTCTTGCTTTGCGATATCTTTTACCCCTGATCCAAGGAACGACCCATGCCGCACGACGAAGGCCACGTTCATATCGACCCCGCCTCGGGCGACCGCCGGGTCGCGGTCGCGATCTGGGCGAATGGCATCCTGACGGTGGCGCAGATCGTCGGCGGGATCATCTCGGGCTCGCTCGCGCTGATCGCCGATGCGATCCACAATTTCTCGGACATGGCCTCGCTGGTCATCGCCTTCGGTGCCCGCAAGATCTCGCGCAGGCCCGCCGACGGGCAGATGACCTTCGGCTATCAGCGGATCGAGATCGTGGCCGCGCTGATAAACTACACCACGCTGATCGTGATCGGACTCTACCTGATCTACGAGGGCGCCATGCGGATGATCGATCCGCCCGAGGTGCTTGGCTGGTGGGTGGTCATACTGGGCAGCGTGGCGCTGTTCATCGATACGCTCACCGCCATGCTGACCTATTCGATGCAAAAGGGCAGCGTGAACATCCGTGCCCTTTTCCTGCACAACCTGTCCGATGCGCTGTCCTCGGTCGCGGTGATCGTCGGCGGGACGCTCATCCTGCTCTTCGACATCCGCTGGGTCGATCCGGCAATCACAATCGGTATCGCGCTCTACATCCTCTACCTTGCCTTTACCGAGATCGGCGGCACCATCCGCCTTTTGATGCTGGCCAGCCCGCCGAAAATCGAGATCGAGGAAATGATCCGCGTTGTCGTCAGCGTTCCGGGTGTTGACGACATGCACCGTGTGCATTTCTGGCAGATTGACGAAAAACGGGTTTCGGTGGATGCCCATATCGTCGTCGCGCGGGATCATTGGGACAGGATGGAAGCCGTCAAGGGTGAGATCAAGCGGATGCTGGCGGCGGAATTCGGGATCAGCCACTCCACGCTGGAATTCGAACATCCCGATCACGCGCATCGGGACGCTGCGATATTTGGTCAAGAATAGGGGCGGCGGCCTGAGTGTGTTTCCCGCCTGGACCGCCGGATTGGCCTTGAGGTGGCTTGGTCGCAAGCCCCTACAGCCCTTGCCACGTTCGGTTCCACATGGCATCCGCCGCCGGGCGTCCGAACACCACGCTGCAGAACGCAGGAAAACCTCCAGGACGCCGGCAAATCATTCCTGCCGGGATCAACACCAATGACACTCTTGCACCGCGCGCCGCACTGAAGCCCTTGTCTGCGTCGCATCCTCCCCTGATCGGTCCCGTCCTTGTCCTTGACGATGTCGAGGGCGGCCTGTTGAAACTCTCGGCGTTGTTCATCGCCCGGGGTGACGAATGCCCCCCACCAGTCGAAGCCCCCGATGGGGCGCAGGGCGCAACGGTTCTGGCGCGTTTCGACCGGGCGACGGTCTGGCGCACCCGCTTCGATCTGCCCGCCGACCGGCCATCCGAATACCGCTGGCGCGGCGAAACCTACCCCGTGGCCAGCGATTTGAGGGGCGATCTGCGGATCGCCTTCGTATCGTGCAATGGCGAGGAAATCGGTGATCTGCAGCGCGAAGGGTCCGAGCGCAACGCGATGTGGGCAAGGTTGGGCGCGGCCCATCGCGCCGCGCCCTTCGCGCTGCTGCTGCATGGCGGCGATCAGGTCTATGCCGACGAGGTCACGAGCGGCCATCCCCTGAGCGAGGGCTGGCCATCGCATGTCCCCGATGATCCGACCCAAGCTGACCTTGCCGATCTGCGCCACCATCTGCGCGAGCGGTTTCTGGAACGCTATGCCGCGCTGTATGCGTCGCCCGAATTCGCCTGGATTGCCGCGCGCGTGCCATCGCTGATGCAGTGGGATGACCACGATATCTGCGATGGCTGGGGTTCGCTGCGGCGCCGGTTCACGCATTCAGCTGTCGGCCAGACGCTGTTTGGCGCGGCGCGCGAAAGCTTCCTGGTCTTTCAGCAGGCGGCGGTGGACGGCGACCTGCCAGCGCGATTCCATGATCCCGCCGGGGCGCATCTGGGTTGGGGCATCCGCACGCCGGGACTGCGTATCCTGGCACCGGATCTGAGATCCGAACGGGACCGCCGCAGCGTCATGGGAACCGGCGGCTGGGCGATGATGGAGGCCGCCACCCAGAAGACACAGCCCGCGGGGCGCACGTTGGTCCTGTCCAGCGTGCCCTTGCTTGGCCCGCGCCTGTCCATTCTCGAAGCGCTGATGGTCGCGGTTCCGTCGATGCAGAAATACGAGGACGATCTGCGCGATCAGTGGCAAAGCCGCGCGCACCGGGCACAATGGCAAAGAATGCTGCGGCTGGTGCGCGACCTGGCGCGCGCGGATGGCCAGAATCTGACCGTGATATCCGGCGAGATCCATCTGGCAACGCGGGCAGTGATGGACCTCGGAGAGGGCCTGCGGATCGATCAGCTTGTGGCATCCGGTATCGCGCATCGTGCGCCACCCGTTGCCTGGGCCCGAATCCTGGGCGCGCTTGCGCAATTGGGCGATGCGCCGCTTGCCGGGCATCCGATCCGGATCGGACGTCTGCCCGGACAGCGCCGGCGATATGTGGCAGAGCGCAACTACCTTGTGCTCGATCGCAGATCCAGCCGCTGGAGCGCCGCTTGGGAGCTCGAGTTCAGTGGCCTGACGACCGACCTGGCGTTATAGCCATGGTCCGATACTGCGACGTGGCCGGGTCGAACCGCTAGGCCAGCCCAAGCAGGCGCGCGGCGTTGCCCTTGATGATGTCGTCGCGCAGAGGGTCCTTGATGGCGATCTTCTCGAAATCCGACAGCCAGCGCTCGGGCGTGATCATCGGCCAGTCCGAGCCGAACAGAACCTTCTTCTTCAGGATCGAATTGCAGTATTTCACCAGGATCTCGGGGAAATATCTGGGCGACCAACCCGACAGGTCGATATAGACATTGGGCTTGTGCTGGGCGACGGCAAGCGCCTCTTCCTGCCAGGGAAAGGACGGGTGCGCCAGGATGATACGCATGTCGGGGAAATCGACGGCCACATCGTCCATATACATCGGGTTCGAGTATTTAAGCCGCATCCCGTTGCCGCCGCGCATCCCGCTGCCGACGCCGGTCTGCCCGGTATGGAACAGTGCGATGCCGCCCTCTTCGGCGATGGCTTCATAAAGATCGTAGGCCATGCGGTCATTGGGATAGAAGCCCTGCATCGTGGGGTGAAACTTGAACCCCTTGATGCCGAAATCCCGGATCAACCGGCGGGCTTCGCGCGCCCCCAGCTTGCCCTTGTGCGGGTCGATGCTGGCGAAGGGGATCAGCACGTCGTCATTTTCGGCGGCCAGTTCCGCGACTTCCTCGTTCTTGTAGCGCCGGTAGCCGGTTTCGCGCTCGGCATCGACGGGAAAGATCACTGCGGCGATGTTCTGTTCGCGGTAGTGCTGGGCGGTCATTGGCACCGTTGGCGGATGTTTCCACGGGGCGCCGAAATAGCTGGCCATGGTGGCTTGCAGATCGTCGTAGCCGTCATCGGGATGACACCCGCAGGGTTCTTCGGCATGGGTGTGAAAGTCGATCGCGCGGAGTTTTGTGATGTCGACCATGGGGGCCTCCTGTTTCGATGATGCGGCGGCGTTCAGCGGAATTTCGGCGCGCGCTTTTCCAGGAATGCGCGCAACCCTTCCTCGGCGTCCGGGGTTGTCTGTGACAGGGCGGCGGCCAGCGATTCCACGAACAGGCCATCGGATTGCGACATGTCGTTGATGCGGGCGATGGACTGGATCATCAGGTAATTCGACATTGGCGCGTTGCGGGCAATCCTGGCGGCCAGCGTTTGGGCCAGTGCCATCGCCTCGTCTTCGCCCACGGCGTAATGGGCCAGGCCCAGTGTCTTGCCCTCGGCGGCGTCGTATTTGCGGCCGGTCAGCATCATTTCGGTCATCCGGTCGGCGCCCAGCAGGCGGCCCACCCGTGCCGTCGCCCCGCCGCCGACGAAGATCCCGCGCCGGCCTTCAGGCAATTGAAAGACCGTCGAGGGTTCGGCGATGCGCACATGGGTTGCGGCGGCCAGTTCCAGCCCGCCGCCGATCACCGCGCCGAACATCGCAGACACCGTCACCAGCCCGCCGAACTGGATCTTGTCCATCACCGCGTGCCAGGCGCGCGAATGATAAAGGTTCTGTTCGGCCGAGCGGTGGACGTGCTCTGACAGGTCCAGCCCGCTGCAAAAATGCCCCGCCGTTCCCGTCAGAATGACGGCACGCACGCCTTCGGGGGGCGCGGAGTAGAAACCATCGATCGCGTTCAGAAGGCCCTCGCACATCGCGTTGCGCTTGTCTGGGCGGGTCATGGTGAGCGTGGCGATCGGGCCATCGACCGAGACGGACAACATCGGGCTGGTCATGGGGGCTCCTGGGGCTGGGGGCCAGCGCGGGGCGCCTTTGGGCCGAATGAGAGGGCGCAGGCCCGCGGCAGGGGCGCGACCTGACTGCCAATTTAGTGATATGACATAATCATAATGTCAAGACATCCGTGTTGACCGGCGTGCCTGGCGCGTGCTCCCGAAAAGGTTTCGGGGCCAGGCGAACGCCGGATGCACGCCCCTAAAGGCCAGCCTGCGCGGCGGCCTTGATGCCCAGCGGGCCGTCGCCGGCCAGATCGAACACGATGTCGAAATGATTGCGACCGGGCGTCTCGAACAGATCCACCGCCACGCCCGCCTGGCGCAGGTGCCGGGCGAAGGCGCGGCTTTGGCGTTTGAACTCCTCGGTTTCCTGCGCGCCGAAGCCGAGGATCGCGGGCGGAAAGCCGGTGACATCCAGATGAACGGGGCTGTTCTCGCGCGCAACGGACCGATCGAGCCCCACGGCATCATTGATATAGGTGCCCAGCAAAGGTTCCAGATCATAGATGCCCGACAGCAGGACCACGCCGGCGGGCTGCAAATCGGCGCGCAGGGACAGGCATAGCATTGCCGCCAGATGCGCCCCGGCGGAACTGCCGCTGACCACCATGCGCGCCGGGTCGATCCCCAGTTCCGCCGCGTGGTTTCGCAGCGCCAGAACCGCCGCGCGGCATTCGGCGACGATTTCCGGCAAACTCGCGTCAGGCGCCAGCGAATAGTCCACGGCGGCAAAGGCACAGCCGCGCGCCACCATCTGCGGCGCCGCAAAGAAGGATTCGCGCTTGCTCAGGTCCTGCCAGTAGCCGCCATGCAGGAACACATGAACCGGCACCGGCCGGGCACTTTCGGGCAGGGCGATATCCACGCTGTGGGACGGTCCGGGCCCATAGCGCAAAGTCTTGATGTTTGGCAGCGCCTGATACGCGGCGGCGCTGCGTTCGATATAGGCCTCGATGAACGGCGTCAGATCGCCATCGGGCAACGCCGTGCTAGGCGAATAGGCATTCGCGCGCGTCTGCGCGTCCATGGTGCGCCAGGCGGGGGTGTCGTCGGCGAGAGTCACAATCAAGCCCTTTCCGGCGGATCAGGTAACGGCCGCGCGGATCTGGTATTTGGGATCCTTCCAGCTTTCGGTTTTCAGAATGTCCTCCAGAATATCGACCGCGCGGCGGATATCGGGTTCATCGATGAACAGCGGCGTGATCCCGAAACGCATGATGTCAGGCGCCCGGAAATCCCCGATGACCTTGCGCGCGATCAGCGCCTGCATGCACGGATAGCCCTGTTCGAACCGGAACGACACATGGCTGCCGCGCTGCTGCGGGTCGCGGGGGCTGGCCAGCGTCACGCCGGGGCAGCGGGATTCGACTTCGCGGATGAACAGTTCGGCCAGTTCGATGGAGCGCGCGCGCAGGTCGTTCATGTCAACAAGGTCCCACACGTCCAGCGCCGCATCCAGCAAAGAGAATGCCGCGATCGACGGCGTGCCGATGCGCATCCGCTCGATCTTGCCGGGCATCGGGCGATAGTCCAGATCGAAGGCAAAGGGCGCTTCGTGGCCATACCAGCCCGACAATGCCGGTTCGACCACATCCAGCAGGCGCGGCGCGACATGGATGAAGGCCGGCGCACCGGGGCCCGCATTGAGAAACTTGTAGGTGCAGCCCACGGCGAAATCGGCGTCCAGCCCGCCGACATCGACCGGGACCGCCCCGGCGGAATGCGCCAGATCCCAGACCACCATCGCGCCATGGGCGTGGGCCTTGTCGATGATCGCCTTCATGTCGTGCTTGCGTCCGGTGCGGTAGTCGACCTCGGTCACCAGCACGACGGCGATGTCGTCGGTGATGTGATCCAGCAGATCCTCGGGCGCGGGCGTTTGCAAGACGTAGCCCGCGTCTTTCAGCTTTATCAGCCCCTCGGTCATGTAAAGATCGGTGGGAAAATTTCCGCTGTCAGACAGGATCGTCCGACGATCTGGTGTCAGCGCCATCCCCGCCGCCACGGCCTGAAACACCTTGATCGACAGCGTGTCACCCACGACCGTGGTGCCCTTGGCGGCGCCGATCAGGCGGCCGATGCGGTCCCCCAGTTCATTGCCCTGGTTGAACCATCCCCTGGTGTTCCATCCCTTGATCAGCTCGGTGCGCCATTCGTCCAACATGAACCGGCTGATGGCGGCGGGCGCGGCCCTGGGCATCGGACCCAGCGAGTTTCCATTGAGATAGATCATTCCTTCGGGGATATCGAACATGTCGCGGGTGTTGGAGAAATCGGTCATGGGGTCCTGTTGGTCAGTCTCGGCGTAGCCGCAACGATACGGGCTTTGACGGCCATGTCCACGGCGACGTGACGTGGTGCGCGCCCCGACGCTTGCCTATCGGTTTCGGGTGCCGCACAGTCCGGCCAAAGGCCGCCCGGAACAAGATGCCATGACCCTGCTTGCGAATGCCGAATTTGCCCTCTCGGAACAGCTCGCCGCGCGGCAAGACGCGGCCTGGCGCGCGCAGGCGCACAGGGTCGCGACGCAATCGGCGTTCTACCGCGATCTGTGGCAAGGGCGCCCGCCGCCAGACTGCCTGTCCGACCTGCCGGACCTGCCATTGTCCGACAAGGCGATGCTGCGGCTGTCGCAGGCGGCCCATCCGCCCTTTGGCGATTATCTGGCCACCCCCAGAGAGCAGGCCGTGCGTTTGCATCGCACTTCGGGAACCACGGGGCAGGCGATGAACCTCGCGCTTTCGGCGCGTGACTGCCACGTGACGCAGGTGGTTGGCGGGCGCGCGCAATCGGCGGCGGGGCTGGGGCCGTCGCATACTGTGGTCCATTGCCTGAACTATCAGATGTGGATGGGCGGGCTGACCGATCATATGACGTTGCAGGAAACCGGGGCGCTGGTGATCCCCTTTGGCGTAGGTGGTTCGGAGTTGCTGATCCGCACCATTCTGGAGGTCGGTGTCACGGCGATATCCTGCACGCCCTCATATCCCGCGGTGCTGGAGCGTGTGCTGGCCGACAGGTTCCCGGGTGTCGCGCCGCGCGATCTGGGGCTGAAGCTGGGTCTGTTCGGGGGCGAGGCCGGGCTGGACGATCCGGCCCTGCGCGCGCGCATCAAGGACATCTGGGGGATGGAGCCGCGCAACGCCAATTACGGTGTGTCGGATGTGTTTTGCAACTTCGCTGCCCAATGCCAGGACGATGCTCGGTTGCATTTCATGGCCGCCGACGTTCTGTTCCCCGAGCTGATCGACCCGGACAGCGCCCAGCCCCTGCCGCTGGAGGCCGGGCAGACTGGGGAACTGGTGTTGACCCATCTGGAGCGAGAGTGCCAGCCGCTGGCGCGGTTTCGCACCGGCGATATCATCACCATCGATGCCACCGATCCCTGCGCCTGCCGGCGCACAGGGTTTCGCTTCAGGGTCGTCGGGCGGTCCGATGACATGGTGGTGGTGCGGGGGTTGAACCTGTTTCCCACGATGGTCTCTGCGGTGCTGAGCGCGCAGCCGCACTTGACCGGTGACTACCGTATCGTGCTTGACCTGCCGCCGCCCCATGATGTGCTGCCCGTCACCGCCGAACTGGCCGAAGGGGTCGTGCCAGGCGCGGCGCTGGCGCAACAGATCGAGGCGGCGCTCAAGCGCCAACTGGGCGCAACCGCACGGGTAACCCTGGTGCCAAAGGGTCATTTTCCCGTAACCGAAGGCAAGACCAGACGTGTGCTCAGGGGGCCGGCATGACCGCTTTTACCTATCAAACCATACAGTCACATTCGCCCAGAAACGGCGTGCGGATCATCGCGCTGAACCGGCCGGACAGCCTGAATGCCATGAACCGCGCCCTGATCGACGATGTGGCGCGCGCCTTCGATCGGGCGAATGCCGATCCGGCAACGCGCGCGATCGTGTTCACCGGCAATGGCGCGGCGTTTTGCGCGGGCGACGATCGCAAGGCCCATGTGCATCCCGAATCAGAAGAGCAGGCGCGCGATGCCGTTCTGGCCATCCAGCGCGCCACCCGCGCGATCACGTTCGGGGCCAAACCGGTGGTCGGCGCGATCAACGGCTGGGCCGTGGGCGG
>CAJQNQ010000188.1 GCA_905479725.1 uncultured Paracoccaceae bacterium
GCCTATGACAACGTGGTCTTCCACCGGGTGATCGACGGGTTCATGGCGCAGACCGGCGACGTGGCCAACGGCAATGTGGAACAGAAATTCGACCTGCGCCGCGCCGGCACCGGCGGCTCGGACCTGCCCGATCTGCCAGCCGAGTTCTCGGGCGTTCCGCATGATCGCGGCACGCTGGGGGCGGCGCGCTCGCAGAACCCGAATTCGGCCAACAGCCAGTTCTTCATCAATTTCGGTGACAACCATTTCCTGAACCGGCAATACACGGTCTATGGCCGGGTGATCGCGGGGATGGAGCATGTCGATGCGATCACCCGGGGCGAGCCGCCGGCGTCGCCCGACACGATGATCAGCGTGAAGGTGGCGGCCGATGTTCAGGCGTAATCTGATCGCGGCGGCGCTGACCCTGTCGCTGTTGCCCGCATTCGCGCCGGTCGCGGCCCTGGCGGGCAGCGATGACGCCACGGCCTTGCCTGTCGATCTGCCGTTGATGCAGATCGACGTGGCGGGGCAGGCCAATGGCACGATCACCATCGCCCTGCGCCCGGACCTGGCGCCCGAACATGTCGCGCGGGTGATCGAACTGGCAACGGCGGGGGCCTATGACAACGTGGTCTTTCACCGCGTGATCGATGGGTTCATGGCGCAAACCGGTGATGTGCAATACGGCCGGCTGGGCGCCGATATGTCATCGGCGGGCATGGGCGGTTCGGATCTGCCGGATCTGCGCGCCGAATTCAGCGATGCGCCGTTTGAACGCGGGGTGATGGGAATGGCGCGCGCGCGCGCACCCAACTCGGCCAACAGCCAGTTCTTCCTGATGTTCGCGCCCGCGCCTTATCTGGACGGCCAGTATACCGTGGTCGGCGAGATCGTTGACGGGCTCGATGTGCTGGATGCGATCAAGCGCGGCGACGGACCGAACGGATCGGTGCTGGGTCAGGCCGACTACATGGCCGCCGTGCGGATCCTGCTGCCGCAGTCGGAAACGCCACCCGATACGCAAACAGACACGCCGGCGGCAATCACCGAATAACCGACCGGCCCGAGCAAGGCAGAACCGGCCCGCAGCGTGTCTGCGGGCCGTTTTCCGTTTGGTTCCGCGCCCGAAGACCGTGTGACCCCAGAAACAAAACCCGAGTAACAAAACCCGAGTAACAAATCCCGTTCTCGTGCGAAGGGACAAGCGAAGCCGCTACACGCGACAGGGGGGATCCGATGCGCATTCTGATGACGTTTCTTTTGGCGTTGGTGCCGCTTGTGGCCGCAGCGCAGACCGTGCCGCGCGACTGGCAGCGCGAATTTCCGATCGGCGATTTCTCGCGCGCGATCATCGACATTTCCGAAATCCGCTCGGGCGGGCCGCCGCGTGACGGAATCCCCGCGCTCAGCGATCCGGAAATGATGCCGCAGGACCGCGAGGAGACGCTGGATGCGCGCGAACCCGTGCTGGTCCTGGCCTTGCCTGGGCAGGTGGCGCGGGCCTATCCGTTTCGCTATCTGACCTGGCACGAGATCGTCAATGACCGGGTCGGCGGCGTGCCGGTCGCGGTCACCTTCTGCCCGCTGTGCAATGCCGCGATGGTGTTCGACCGTCGGCTGGGCGATCGGGAACTGACCTTCGGCGTCACCGGGCGACTGCGGTTTTCGGACATGATCATGTATGACAGCCAGACCGAAAGCTGGTGGCAGCAGGCGCTGGGACAGGCGGTGGTCGGCACGCTGGCCGGTGCGCAGCTGGAGCAGATGATGTCCTGGACGCTGTCCTGGGCCGAGTTCCGGGCCGAGTATCCGCAAGGTCTGGTGATGGCCGAGCCGGCGGCGGCGCGCTCTTACGGATCCAATCCCTATGTCGGCTATGACACGATGAATCGCCCGTTCCTGTATAACGGAGAGGATCCGCCCTTTGGCATTCACCCGCTGGAGCGTGTGGTGCGCGTGGGCAACCGGGCGTGGCCGCTGGAACGGGTCCGCGCGGCGGGCAGGCTGGTCGAAGAGGGCGTGACACTGACCTGGGTCGAAGGGCAGGCCAGTGCGCTTGACACAAGGCGCATCGGCGACGGGCGCGAGGTGGGAACCGTGCGGGTCACCGATGAGACGGGGGCGCCGCTGGTTCATGACATGCCGTTCGCCTTCGCCTTTGATGCCTTTTATCCCGATGGCGACTGGATGATCGGCGACTGAGCCGCGCAGACCGGCGCAAACAGGCCGATGCGGGACGCCAAACACGCGGCGGGGGCTTTATTTCCCCGCCGTTCTGCGTCATATGTCAGCCAATCCAAACCCTCGGGGCAAAGACATGAATTTTCTTCTTCGCATGCTGACTTGGTGGAACGGCCAGACGCTGGGCACCCAGTTGTTCACCTGGCGCAAGGGCACCCGCGTGGGCGAGGATGATCGCGGCAATATCTATTATCAGGCCGAGGGCGGCAAACGCCGCTGGGTGATCTACAACGGCGAAGTCGAGGCCAGCAAGATCAGCCCCGACTGGCATGGCTGGCTGCATTTCACTTGGGACGAGCCGCCGACCGAGCGCCCGCTGGCGCATAAATCCTGGGAACAGCCGCATCAGGTGAACCTGACCGGGACGGCGGCGGCCTATGTGCCCGCCGGCTCGATGCGTCGGGCCCAGCCGATCGAGCGGCGCGATTACGAAGCCTGGCAACCCGAATAAGGCGCGCCAGCCATGGCCTATCGTCTTTGGGAAGTGGCGCTTGGCGCGGTGGTGATGATCGCCGCCGCCGTTTTCGTGGTGTTTGCGCTGCGCACCACCGGCACGACCCTGTCGCAATCGCAAGCCTACCCGCTGCACGCCACCTTCCGCTCGGCCGAAGGGGTGCGGCAGGGAACCGAGGTGCGGCTGGCCGGCGTGAAGATCGGCACGGTTTCGGACCTGTCGCTGGACCCGGTGACGTTTCGCGCGCAGATGACGCTCATGGTGGATCAGGGGCTGGAATTACCGCTGGACAGTACCGTTCAGGTGGCCTCCGAAGGTCTGCTGGGCGGCACTTTCATCGAAATCCTGCCCGGCGGGGATCTTGACAACCTGGCCGCCGGCGACAGCTTTCAGGATACCCAGAGCGCGGTCAGCCTGGTCACCCTGCTGCTGCGGGTCTTTACCGGATCGAACTCTCAAGAGGCACCACAATGACGCGGATCACGCTGGCACGGACGGCTCTGGCACTGACGGCTCTGACCATGATGGCGCCGGGCATCCTGGCGGGGCCGATGGCCGCGCAAACGGCCTGGCAACCGCTGCGCCCGACCGTCGAATCTCAACCCCGTCGTCAACCGGCCCCCGGTCTGTCCTCGGGCACGCGCGGCACCTTGCGCGCACTGGACAAGATGTCGGGCCAGGTCGAGGATCTGCCGCTGGCCGTGGGTCAGACCGTGCCCTTCGGGCGCCTGTCGGTGACACTGCAATCGTGCCGTTTTCCGACCGACAACCCGGCATCGGATGCCTATATGTTCCTGGAAATACGGGACCCGGCGCGCGACGAGATGCTGTTTCGCGGCTGGATGATCGCCTCCAGCCCGGCGCTCAGCGCGCTGGATCACCCGCGCTATGACATCTGGGCGGTGCGCTGCACCGCCGATGGCGCGTAGGCCGCGTCAAAGCGGCGCGCAGGCGTTGTCCATCCAGGCGCGGGCCTGCGGACTGACCAGCGGGCCAATCTCGGACAGAACGCGCGCGTGATAGGCGTTCAGCCAGTCGGTTTCATCGACGCTCAGCATCCCCGGCACGATCAGCCGTTTGTCGATCGGGCACAGGGTGATGGTTTCAAAATCCAGCCAGGGGCGGTTTTCGCCCAGCGGCGCGGCGCTTCGCACGACGATCAGGTTTTCGATCCGGATGCCGAAGGCCCCGGCGCGGTAATAACCGGGCTCGTTCGACAGGATCATTCCGGGTTCCAGCGGCAGGGTCGAAATCCGCGACAGGCGCACCGGCCCTTCGTGCACGCTCAGCGCCGCGCCAACCCCGTGCCCGGTGCCGTGATCGAAATCCAGCCCGTCCAGCCACAGCGGATAGCGCGCCAGCGCGTCCAGATGTGCCCCGGCCACGCCGCGCGGAAAGCGGGCGCGCGACACCGCGATCATGCCTTGCAGGACCCGCGTGTAGGCCGCCCGCCGATTCCCGGCCACCGTGCCCACGGGCAGGGTGCGGGTGATGTCGGTGGTGCCGTCAGGGTATTGCCCGCCCGAATCGATCAGAAACAGATCGCCCTCGGCCAGCGAACGGTTCGTGTCCTCGGTCACGCGGTAATGGTTGATCGCGGCGTTCGCCCCGGTCGAACTGATCGTGTCGAAGCTCAGATCCAGCAGCTGCCCGGTGGCTGCGCGAAATCCCTCCAGTGTTTTCGCCATGTCGATCTCGGTCAACGCGGTCACGTCCTGCGCGTCATACCAGGCCAGGAATTCGACCATCGCCGCACCGTCGCGGCGGTGGGCCTCGCGCATTCCCTCAAGTTCGGCCGGGGTCTTGCGGGCCTTGGCCAGCAGGCAGGGATCGCCGCTGCCCTCGCCATGCGCCAGGGCCTCGGCCACGGCGACGGGGGCGGTGGCCGGGTCAAAACCCGTGGTGCCGTTCAGCGCGCGCAGGGCGGGTTCCAACCGGTCCACCGGGTGGCAGGTCACCCCGTCGGGCACCGGGATTTCGCCCAGCTTGGCGGGGTTGATGAACAGGTCCAGCCGCGCGTCCTCATGCAGGATCGCGAAGCCCTGCACGACCGGATTGCGGATGATGTCCGCGCCGCGCCAGTTCATCAGCCAGGCCAGGCTGTCGGCCAGCGTGATGACCGTCGCGGTCAGCCCCCGGGCGCGCAGCCCGGTGGCCAGATCGGCGCGCTTTTGCGCGGCGCTGCGCCCGGCCAGATGCAGCGGATGCTCTCGCACAGCGCCGCACGCCGGGGCGGGCAGGGGCGCGCGGATGGCATCCACGGGGTTGTCGTCCAGCGCGCGCAGGGTGATGCCGCTGCCCGCCAGCCCATCGGTGATCTT
>CAJQNQ010000189.1 GCA_905479725.1 uncultured Paracoccaceae bacterium
GGCGGCGTTCCGTTCTGGAACAGGCCGTTCTGCGGCGGGGCTACGCTGCCGGCGGGCGCGGGATTGTTGGCAGCGCCGCCTACGTCATCGTCGTCGTCATCGCCCGAGCCGCGGGAGTCGCCATCATTGTCGTGGTCGTCGCCGTCATCGTCGCGGCCGGAATCGCCATACTCGTCATCATCGTGGTCATCGTCATCGTCGCGGTCGGAACCACGGTAATCGTCATCGTCATCGTCATCATCATCGTCATCATCATCATCATCATCGTGGTCATCATCATCGTGGTCGTCATCGTCGTCTTTCTGGCCACGAAGGCCCTGGCGGCGATAGGCGTCATCGTCGTCGGCGTCGTTGCTGGCAAGCAACAGGGGTTGGGACTGGGCGGCGTTACCGTCCGGCGCGCCGGTGCGACCTTGGGTATCGTCGGCCGCGGTGTTGATGGTGCTCCAGGCGGGAACGCCAGCGGCGGCGGTCAAGGCGGTGGTCGCAACCAGGATCATCAGGGTCTTGTTCATGGCAGGTCTCCTTGTTTTCTGCTGACCCTTTTGTGCCGGGTCGACCTGATCGCTTCCTGACGGTTTGACGATTCGGCCGTCAGCTTGGCGTCAGGAATGGGCAAAAAAATTCTGGCCCCGCCGGTGACAGCGGGGCCAGACAGGGCCGGGAGGAGAATACCGGCCTTGGGGGAACGGGTTTGTCAGGCGGACTCTCTTGGTGTCGGGGAGCGCTTGCCACCGGCGACCCCGGCACGGGCAAGGTTCTCGTGCTGCCGCAACCAGGCCCCGACGACCCCACCCACATGTAAACTCGCAAGCCGCATCAGGGTCGTCAGCGTTTCGTGCACACACGAAAGATCTTGCGTGCTCAGCCATGCCGCAGCAAAGGCGGCGACGCGGGTCCAGTGGAGTATCCGCAGCAACCGATTCCGGAACGGCCACTCGCCGGCTCCGGTCACCCTCTGCGGCGTCGCCTGTTCAGGCCGCAGGTTTCTACGGTCAGCGGACGATCAGTCATCGTCGCCCTCATACTCGAACTGGATCACCTCGAGCGTGGTGGGATGCACCGTCACCTCGATCGCGCGCCCTTGAGAGTCGCGTCCGTCGATCTCGTAGCAGCCGTCGTCAATCTTGATGCGGCGCACCGTCCAGCCGTTGTCGTCCGCCATTTGGGCCACGGCGGCGCGCGGCTGCCAATCGACCATCGGCGCAGCGCAGGCGTCATCCGCAAGCGCGCCGCCGGCCGGAAACACCGCGAGAATGCCGAGAATTGTCAAACGCGTCTTCATGGGCCAAACTCCTCGTGTCCGCAGGTTTGAGCCTGTTTTGCACGATGAAGCTGACGGGAACCTGAAGGCCTTGATCGAGAACCGTCAGTTTGATGTCAGACTGATCTTTCAGAACCATCGTCATCACAAGAGGACCGAATTTCCATGCGAATCCTGCTGATCGAGGACGACACGGTGCTAGGCGCAGCAGTGCGCGACCAGATCGCGGCCGACGGGCAGTCGGTGGACTGGGTCAACCGCCTTGACGCGGCGGGTGACGCGGTGCGCGGCGCGGCCTATGACCTGATCTTGCTGGATCTCATGCTGCCGGACGGGCGGGGTATCGGGTTTCTCAAGACGCGGCGCGCGCAGGGGGACGTTACCCCGGTCATCATCCTGACCGCGCTTGACCAGGTGTCTGACCGGATCGAAGGGCTGAACGCCGGGGCCGACGACTATCTGGTGAAGCCCTTCGATCTGGCGGAACTCTCTGCCAGGATCGGTTCGGTTGCGCGGCGCTACAACGGGAACCCGAACCCGATCATCGAGCACGGCCCGCTTGAGATCGATCTGGCCGCGCGCAGCATCCGACGCGACGGCAAATCCGTTTCATTGACAGCGCGCGAATGGGCATTGTTCGAGGCGTTCCTGTCGCGCCCCGGCCAGCTTCTGTCCAAGGCGCAGCTGGAGGAAAAGCTATACGCCTTCGATGCCGAGGTGGAGAGCAACACGATCGAGGTCCATGTCAGCCGATTGCGCAAGAAGCTTGGCAGTTCGGTCATTGAAACCGAGCGCGGCCTGGGCTACCGGCTGGGCAAGGCATGAGGTTTCCGCGCAGCCTCAGGGCCCGCCTGGGGCTGTCCGTCGGCCTGGTTCTGGCGGTTCTGTGGCTGACGGCGGCGTCGATCACGGCGCTGATCGTGCGCGACGAAATGGACGAGGTGTTTGACAACGCCCTGAGCCAGACAGCAGAGCGGCTCCTGCCGCTTGCGGTCACCGAAATCCTGGGCCGCGAGGTCGAGGGCGTGACACAAAGGCTGGCCGATATTCGGGCAAGCTCTGAATATTTCAGCTACATAGTCCGCGATGCGGACGGGCGCATCCTGCTTCAGTCGCACGATGCCAATCCTGAGGATTTTCCGCCATGGGACGGTCCGGGTTTTCGCGATACCGACGCCCTTCGCCTTTATGGCGATTCGGCGCTTCAGGACACGATCCGCATCACGGTTGCCGAGCCCATGGCCAACCGCGCCGAGATCGCGCGGGAAATCCAGATGGGGCTGGGCCTGCCGCTGCTGGTTGTTCTGCCGGTGGCGCTGGCGGCGATTATTCTCGCCGTTCGGCTCAGTCTCGATCCGGTGAACCGGTATCGGGGGCGCCTCGAGGCGCGCGGCACCCGGGATCTGACCGAAGTTCCCGCCGACGACCTGCCAACCGAGATACGCCCGCTGGCCGCCGCTCTGAACGGCCTGCTGACGCGCCTGCGCAGGGCATTCGAGGCCGAGCGCAGTTTCTCGGCCAATGCCGCGCACGAGCTGCGCACGCCGCTGGCCGGCGCCATCGCCCAGGCGCAGCGGCTTCGGTCCGAGACGCGGGATCCGGTCGCCGAAGCGCGCGCTGCCGAGATCGAGGCGACCCTCAAGCGCCTGACACGGCTGTCCGAACGCCTCATTCAGCTAGCGCGCGCCGAAGGCGGGCGGCTGCGGATGGACCAGAGCACGGACCTGCGCAGCATCGCGCAGGTCGTGGTGGACGATCTGGCGCGCGGCGCCGCACCAGGGCGCATCGTGCTGAGCATACCGGACGCGGCGGTGCTGTCCGATATCGACCCTGACGCCTTTGGCATTCTGTGCCGCAACCTGGTCGAGAATGCCCTGCGTCACGGCTCCGGGGATGCACCCGTCGACGTTACCCTGACCCCGGAGGGGAGGTTTATCGTGGCGAATGACGGCCCGGTCCTGCCGCGCGATGCGCTGGATCGCCTGACGGCGCGCTTCGAGCGGGCAAATGCGAGCACCGATGGCAGCGGGCTGGGCCTGGCCATCGTTGCCGCCATCGCCGAGCGGATCGGAAGCCCGCTCATGCTCGAGTCGCCGCGTCCGGGCGGGTCGTCGGGCTTCCAGGCTTCGCTGATGATGCCGACGGGCGATTCGCGC
>CAJQNQ010000190.1 GCA_905479725.1 uncultured Paracoccaceae bacterium
GAGATTGAGCGCGAAGCGCGTGCCATGCAGGCCCGTGCCCTGGCCGAAATGTTCGGCGCCTTGCGGCGCGCCATCACCGCGCGTCTGACCCGTGCGAACGCGGCCCAATCGACCTGAAATCTCTGGCCCGCCTGGCCGAACTGAATTCCAGCTGCAACGGCAGCGCGACCGCCCCGCCCGGAATTCCGGTGCGGGGCGGTCGCGGTTTGGCCTTTCGCGGCGCGGATGCGCGGGGTATCTGGGGGAGCCGCAGCCAAGGAACCGCCCATGCAACCCGACGCCATATCCAGACCCATCGTGCGCCTGCGCCCCAAGGCCGAGGCCCGCGCCATCCGGCACGGCTTTCCCTGGGTCTATTCGGACGAACTGGTCCTCGACCGGCGCAGCAAGGCGCTGGAACCGGGCACCCTGGCCGTGCTGGAGGATTCCGAGCGGCGCGAGATGGGGCTGGTTACGGTCAACCCCAATTCCCGGATCACCGCGCGCATGCTGGACCGGGACCCCGGCGCGCGAATCGATATCGGCTGGTTCAAGGCGCGGCTGTCGCATGCACTGGCGCTGCGTGAGCGGCTCTATGATCAGCCGTTCTACCGGCTTGTCCATGCCGAGGCCGACGGGCTGCCCGGGGTGATCATCGACCGGTTCGGCGATGTTGCCGTGATCCAGCCGAACGCGGCCTGGGCCGAGGGGCTGCTGCCCGCACTGGTCGAGGCGCTGGTGGCGGTGACCGGGGTGACGAGCGTGGTCAAGAACGGATCGGGCCGGGCGCGCGCGCTGGAGGGTCTGGCCGAGGAAACGCTGCTGCTGCGGGGCGGGCTGGACGGGCCGGTGCGCGTGCCGATGAATGGCGCGCTCTACATGGCCGATCTGATGGGCGGGCAGAAGACCGGGTTGTATTTCGATCAGCGCGACAACCATGCCTTTGCCGCGCGTCTGGCCGGGCAGGGCCGGGTGCTGGATGTGTTCAGCCATGTCGGCGGCTTCGCCCTGGCGGCCCTGGCCGCCGGCGCGTCGCAGGCGCTTGCGGTGGACGGGTCGGAGCCGGCGCTGGCGCTGGCCGAGCAGGGCGCTGCGGCGATGGGCGTGGGCGCCCGGTTCGAAACCCGGCAGGCCGACGCGTTCGAGGCAATGGAGGCCCTGGGCGCGGACGGCGCGCGCTTCGATCTGGTGGTTTGCGATCCGCCGGCCTTCGCACCGCATCGCAAGGCGCTGGAAGCCGGGCTGCGCGCTTATGAGCGCATCGCCAAACTGGCCGCGCCGCTAGTGGCGCCGGGGGGGTATCTGGTGTTGTGCTCGTGCTCGCATGCGGCGGATCTGGCGCAGTTTCGCGCGTCGAGCACACGCGGGATCGGGCGCGGGCAGCGGCAGGCGCAATTGATCCAGACCGGGTTCGCTGGCCCCGACCATCCGATGCTGCCGCAACTGGCGGAGAGCGGTTATCTGAAGGCACTGACGTATCGGCTTGATGGCTAAGGTCTTTCTGGACACCTGCGTGCTTTATCCGCCGATCCTGCGGGATTTTCTGCTGGGGCTGGCCGACGCGGGAGTTTATCAACCGCTCTGGTCGCAGGGGGTTGCGGCGGAGTGGATGCATGTCACGGCACGGCGCGGGCAGGGCGGCGCGCCCGAGGCGCTGGCGCGTATGGCGCGGCGCTGGCCCGACGGGGTCGCGCCACCGGGCGAGCCCACGCTGCTGGACCTGCCGGATAGCGCCGACCGGCATGTCCTGGCGGCTGCGCAGGCGGGCGGGGCCGAGATCCTGCTGACGCTGAACCTGCGCGATTTCCCCCGCCGTGCCGTCGAACCGCTGGGAATTCGGGTTGTGGCGCCGGATGATTTTGCCCTGACGTCTTGGCTGGCACATGGCGCCCTGGTCGAGGCGCAGGTGGCGCGGGTCTGGCCCGGGCTGACCGGGCGCAGGCGGCGAAACGCCATGAAGCGCGCGGGGCTGCCCCGGCTGGGCAAGGCGCTGGAGGTCTAGGCAGACGGCGCGCGGGCAAGGCGTTTCGAAACGCCTTGGGCGCCCGGTTCGGGCGAAGCGCCCGTCGGCCAGAAGGCATGATCCCGGCCCCAAGCCGCCGGGCACATCGGTGGGACCGGTGCCCAAGCGGCTTCGAAGCCGCTTGCCCCGCGCCGTCCATCAGTATCCCAGCGCGATGCCGTCCTTGCGCGGATCCGACGCGCCGATCAGCACACCCGAGGGATCCAGCACGATGGCCTGCGCGCCGCCCAGCGGCTCGTCCGACCAGCGCACGGCGTGGCCCCTGGCGGCAAGCGCCTGATGCACGGTGCCGTCATACCCGGTTTCCAGGGCCATCCCGTCGCGCCCGGAAAACAGCCCGGCGAAGGCGCGCGGCGCGTCGATCACCTGCTGCGGGTCCATGCCGAAATCCACCATGTTACTGACCAGCCGCGCGTGTCCGCAGGGCTGATAGGCGCCGCCCATCACGCCAAACGGCATCAACACCCGCCCGCCTTGCCTGACCATGCCGGGAATGATCGTATGCATCGGTCGCTTGCTGCCCGCGGCCTCATTGGGGTGGCCTGCCTCCAGCGTGAACCCCGCGCCCCGGTTGTCAAACGCGATACCGAACTTCCGCGAGGCCAGCCGCGCGCCAAAGCTGTGATATATCGAATAGATCAGCGACACGGCCATGCGATCGCGGTCGACCACGGTCAGGGTGACCGTATCGCGGTGGATCGCCTCGGTCCGGGGGGCGACCCGGGCGTGCGCGCGCTCGGGGTCGATCAGCGCGGCCAGCCGGGCGGCGGTTTGCGGGTCCAGCATATGCGCCAGCCGCGTCGTGCTGTCGGCATCGTCCAGGAACCGGTCGCGGGCATCAAAGGCCAGGCGCGTGGCCTCGGCCTGCAGATGCGCGCGTTCTGCACCCAACGGGTCCAGCGCCGCGATATCGAACCGCGCCAGGATGTTCATCAGCAGATTCGACGTGGCGCCCGGCCCGTTGAGCGCGTGTTCGACCAGTTCGACCTCGCGGTTGGGGCTGGCCACCGGCTCGGAATAGGTGCTGGCCACGGCGGCCAGATCTTCCAGCCCGTGGGTGCCGCCGGCCTCGCGCAGGCTGTCGATCATGTCGCGCGCAACCGCGCCCTCATAGAACCCCGCGCGCCCGTGCCGGGCGATCCGGCGCAGCACCGCGGCCTGGCCCGGGGCGATCGCCACGGCTCTTTTCCCCCGCCTGGCCCGGGATGGCGGCACCCACATCCCAGGGATGTGGACGCCTGCCCACAAACGCCGCCCGAGGCGCCGGTTTGCCCCCGAAAGAGCCATTGCCGAGGCGCGTCGCTGCACCCATATGTCAAGAACGTCCCACAGCCCTTGCCCGGAACTTCCCCGATGCCCCAACCCGAGTCCCTGATCGTCGGCTCCTACAATATCCACAAGGCGGTCGGCAGCGACTACCGGCGCGATCCGCACCGCACGATCTCGGTGATCCGCGAGATCGGCGCCGATCTGGTGGCGCTGCAAGAGGTGGACCGGCGCTTTGGCGATCGGCGCGGTGTGCTGGACCTTGCCGCGCTGAAGCAGGCGACCGGGTTGTGCCCGGTGCCGCTGAGCGACCGGATGGGCGATCTGGCGCATGGCTGGCACGGCAACCTGATCCTGTTTCGCGATGCCGAACTGGAGGACGCGCGCGTCATCACCCTGCCGGGGCTGGAGCCGCGCGGCGCTATCGTCGCCGATCTGCGCTTCGCGGCGGGTCCGGTGCGGGTGATCGCCGCGCATCTGGGGCTGCTCAAGGGGTCACGACTGACGCAGGCGCGCCGGCTGGCCGCCGAAATCGACGATGGCCGCCCGACGCTGATGATGGGCGACCTGAACGAATGGCGGCGCGGGCCGGGCTGTTCCCTGATGCCGCTGAAAACCGGGTTGGGCGGCGGGCACGGCGCGCGCAATGTCGCCAGCTTTCCGGCGCGGCGCCCGGTTCTGGCGCTGGACCGGATCATCGGCTGCACGCGGGCGCAGATCCAGTCGCTGACGCCGCATGACACACCGCTGGCGCGGCTGGCGTCAGATCATCTGCCGATCCGCGCCCGGATCCGGTTGTCGGCATGAGCGGGCTCTGGATGTGGCTGGGCCTCGCGGCGGCGGCGCTGGCGGCCGCGGTGCTGGCATCGCTCTGGTCGGCGGGGCGCTACGCCAAGCTGTGCCGGGGGATGGACAGTTCGGTGATCCCGCCCGGCCAGGGTGGCGCGCTGGACGACCTGCTGGCACCGTTTGAGGCAGCGCAGGCCGGGGCCTCGGGCGTCGCGCTGGTCGCGGATCCGACGAACGCGCTGGCCCGGCGCCGGGCGATGGCGAACCTGGCCAGCCGCAGCCTGGATCTGCTGTATTACATCTGGGAGGATGATCTGAGCGGGCGGCTTCTGGCCCGTGACCTGCTGGCGGCGGCCGATCGCGGGGTCCGGGTGCGGCTGTTGCTCGACGATGTGCATGTGCTCAATCATGACCCGGTCTACCGTGCGCTTGATCGTCATCCCGGGGTGCAGATCCGCATCTTCAACCCGATCCGCAACCGGGGGCGCGGGGTGCGGCGCGGGGTGGAAATCCTGCTGTCCCTGATGCCCTATAACCGGCGGATGCATGGCAAGCTGTGGCTGGCCGACGGGCGGCTGGGCATGACCGGCGGACGCAATATCGGCGACGCCTATTTCAATCTGCTGCCCGCGCCAGCGATCAATTACGACGATCTGGATACCATGCTGGCCGGCCCCGTGCTGCGCCAGGCCGAAGAATTGTTCGACTCGTTCTGGAATTCCGGGCTGGCCCTGCCGATCCGCACCTTGTGGCCAGGCCAGAAGACGCGCCTCAGACGGTTCCGCGCCCGCCTGTCGCAATTCCTGAACAGCGCGGAATCGCGGCGGCGGATCGAGCGTTTGCACCTGCCGCCCACCGAACAGGCGGCGCAGGCGCTGGAGCTGCCGGCGCTGCGCTGGTCGCGCGCGGTGACGTTCCTGGGAGACCCGCCGCAAAAGGCGCTGGGTCTGGCGCCAGGCGGCTGGATGCCGGTGGCGCTGCGCCCGCTGATGGCCCATGCGCAGCGCAGCGTGCGGATCCTGACGCCGTATTTCGTGCCCGGCGCCCAGGGCCTGCGCGAACTGATCGCGCTGGCGCGGTCGGGCGTGCGGGTTGAAATCGTCACCAACGGCCTGGCGCTGGCCGACAACGTGTTCGTGTATGGCGCCTATCGCTGGTATCGCGCGCGGCTGCTGTCGGCCGGGGTGCGGATCTTCGAAGTCGCCAGCGACACATACCCGCGCCGGATGCTGCATTCCAAGGCCATTCTGGTCGACGGCCAGCGTGGCTTCGTCGGATCCTTCAACTTCGACCTGCGCTCGGCCTTCCTGAACACGGAACTGGGCATCGTGGTCGAGGATCCGGCCCTGATCGCGGACCTGAAACGCGTGTTCGACACCCTGACCACCCCGGAACGGGCCTATTCGCTGGGCATGAACGGGCGCTGGCCCTCCTGGGCGCGCGGCGACGGTCCGATCACCTTGCTAGAGCCCGAAAGCACGAAGCTCAAGCGCGCGGTGTCATTCCTGGTCGGGCATCTGCCGATCCACCGGTTCCTCTGACCGCCAGAACGCGCCGTCCGGCGCGGGGGCCGGTCCGAAGGCGCGCGGGCCATCGACCCGGACCATCAGCGCGGTTTCCAGCCTCTGCCGATAGGCGGCACGCGGAATTTCGATCCCGCCCAGGCTGGCCAGATGGGGCGTCAGATATTGCGTGTCCATCAGCGTGAACCCGCCGAGCCGCAACCGCGCGACCAGTTCGGCCAGCGCCAGCTTCGAGCCGTCGGTCGCGCCCGAAACCATGCTTTCGGCAAAGAAGGCACCGCCCAGCGCCAGCCCGTAAACCCCGCCAACGAAGCTGCCATCGGATCCGTGAACGGCCACGCAATGCGCCAGGCCGATGCGGTGCAACTCGGTGAACACGCGCAGGATGGGCGGGTTGATCCAGGTTTCGCTGCGATCCGCGCAGCGTGCCATGACGCCGGCGAAATCCTGATCGCAGGAAAACCGGTATCCCCCGCGCCGCCGCCTTCGCCGCAAGCTGCGCGAGGCGTGAAAACGCTCCAGCGGCAGGATCCCCCGGTAGCGCGGCTCAAACCAGTGGATCTTCGCGCTGCGCCCGGACGGGGCCATCGGAAACACGCCGCCGGCATAGGCCCTGACGATCAGTTCGGGCGTCAGCTCCATCCCGGCTCCATCTTTGTGCCTCAAATATCCCGCGGGGTGAATTCGCGCAGCGAAGAGGGGGGCCGCGCCCCCCTGATCGCGTTCAGGCCTTCAGCGTCCGGTCGAGAAACTTCTCGAGCCAGTGGATATTGTAGTCGCCGCTTTGCACATCGGGCGCGTCCAGCAGTTCGAAGAACAGCGGCACCGTCGTGTCGATGCCATCGATGATCAGCTCACCCAGCGCGCGACGCAGGCGTTGCAGCGCCTCGGGGCGGTCGCGCCCATGGACGATCAGCTTGCCGATCAGGCTGTCGTAATAGGGCGGGATCCTGTAGCCGCCATACAGCGCCGAATCCATCCGCACGCCCAGCCCGCCGGGGGCGTGGAAGGTGTTCACCTTGCCGGGGCAGGGCGCGAAATTCGGCAGTTTCTCGGCGTTGATGCGGACCTCGATCGCGTGGCCATTGATCACCAGATCGTCTTGCGTGAAAGACAGCGGCAAGCCTTCGGCGACGCGGATTTGTTCGCGCACCAGATCGACACCGAAAATCGCCTCGGTCACCGGGTGTTCGACCTGAAGCCGGGTGTTCATCTCGATGAAATAGAACTCCCCGTCCTCGAACAGGAATTCGATTGTGCCGGCGCCCGAATAACCCATCTTCGCCACGGCGTCGGCGCAGATTCCGCCGATCCGCGCGCGTTGTTCGGCAGTGATGGAGGGGCTGGGCGCCTCCTCGAATACCTTCTGGTGGCGGCGCTGCAACGAGCAGTCGCGCTCGCCCAGATGCACCGCGTTGCCCTTGCCGTCGCCAAACACCTGGACCTCGATATGGCGCGGGCGTTGCAGGTATTTCTCGATATAGACCTCGTCGTTGCCGAAGGCCGACTTGGCCTCGGACCGGGCGGTGCGGAAGGCGTTTTCCAGCTCGGCTTCGGTGTTGGCGACCTTCATGCCGCGCCCGCCGCCACCGGCGGTGGCCTTGATGATGACCGGATAGCCCATGTCACCGGCCGCCGCGCGCGCCGTGTCAAGGTCGGGCACGCCGCCCTCGGACCCGGGAACCACCGGAATGCCCAGCGCCAGGGCGGTTTCCTTGGCGGTGATCTTGTCGCCCATCATGCGGATATGCGCGGCGCTGGGGCCGATGAAGGTCAGGTCGTGGTCCTCCAGCATCTGCACGAAGGCCGCGTTTTCCGACAGGAAGCCATAGCCGGGATGGATCGCCTGAGCGCCGGTCACCTCGCAGGCCGATATGATCGCCGGCATCGACAGATAGCTGTCGGTGGACGAGGCCGGGCCGATGCAGATCGCCTCATCGGCCATGCGCACATGCATCGCGTCGCTGTCCGCAGTCGAGTGCACGGCAACGCTGCGAATACCCATTTCCCGGCAGGCGCGGATCACCCGAAGCGCGATTTCGCCGCGATTGGCGATGAGGATCTTTTCGAACATGGGTCCGCCCCTACTCGATAATCATCAAGGGCGCGCCATATTCGACGGGCGTGCCGTCGGCGACCAGAATGCGCTTGACCGTCCCGGACGCGGGCGCCGGGATCTGGTTCATGGTTTTCATTGCCTCGATGATCAGCAGGGTCTGGCCAGCGCTGACCTGCTGGCCGACCTTCACGAACATTTCGGCGCCGGGTTCGGGCGACAGATAGGCGGTGCCGACCATCGGCGAGGCCACCGCTCCGGGCAGATTCGCGGGGTCGTCGCTGACCGGCGTCGAAGCCGGGGTCGAAGCCGAAATCGCGGCAGGCGCGGCTGCGGCCGGCAGGGCCACGGGCGACGGCGCGCTGACCAGTTGCGCCTGTTTGCTGACCCGGACATTGAGCGCATCATGGTCGCCGTATTCGCGTTTGACCGAGATTTCCGTCAGGTCGTTGGCGTTCAACAGTTCGGCCAGCGCCTTGATGAACGCAACATCCGCCGTCGTGTGATCTTTGCTCATGGACATCCTCGCGTTTGGACGGCACCGTTCTGGCCGGCCTTATCCCTGTTTTGTCTGGCCTATATAGGTCACGCGCCGACCTGTGAAAAGTGCGATTCGGCGCGCGCCCGGGCGGGATGCAACGGGGCCGCCCTGTTGGCTGGGTGCTTGCTCTGGCGTTGCGGGCATGGTGTAACCGCGCTCAACAAGGGAATGTCATGGCCAGATCCGCGCTTTCGGGAACCCGTATCCGCGCGCTGCGCACCGCGCGGCGGCTGGGTCAGGCCGATCTGGCGCGCATGGCGGGGATCTCGCCGTCCTATCTGAACCTGATCGAGCACAACCGCCGCCGCGCCGGTCCGCGCCTGATCGAAGCCATTGCCGGGGCGCTGCAGATCCCGCCCGAGGCGCTGGACGAAAGCGCCGGCGACGCCCAGATCGAGGCGCTGCGCGGGGCGGCGGCGCAGGCTGTCCCCGGCACCCCGCCTGAAACCGACCGGGCCGAGGAGTTTCTGGGCCGGTTTCCGGGCTGGGCGGCGCTGCTGGCCGCCAGTTATCGCCGTGTCGCGGGGCTGGAACAGACTGTCGAGGCCCTGACCGACCGGCTGGAGCACGACCCGCATCTTGCGGCCTCGCTGCACGAGGTGCTCTCGACCGTGACCGCGATCCACTCCACCGCCTCGATCCTGGTCGAGACCAGGCAGCTGGAGCCGGAATGGCGCGAACGGTTTCACCGCAACATCAACGAGGATGCCAAGCGCCTGGCCGAGGGCGCGCAACGGCTGGTGGGCGATCTGGATGCCGGGCGGCAGGCCGACA
>CAJQNQ010000191.1 GCA_905479725.1 uncultured Paracoccaceae bacterium
GCGCTGGATTGCCCGCCGTTCGTTGCGCGACAGGCCCAGGGCCGCCTCGATCCGTTCCGGCGTGTTCTGCAAGGCCGCCAGCGCCGCGCGCGCCTGCGCCGCGTTGGCGCCGTCCGGGTAGTCGGACAGGTAGGTTTCATAGGCTTCGATGGAATCGGCCTCGGACGCGGCGGCCCAGGCCACGGCTTCGGCGTCGATGACGGGTTCATGATCGACCGGCAGGAAGGTCAGGAAGCGCGGATCAAACCCCAGAAGTTCCACATTGCCGCGCCGCCGGCTCAGCGCCCCGACATTGACGCCTGGCTGCACCACGGCGCGCAGGTATTCGGTGATGCCAGGGCCAGAGCCGCGCAGCAATGACACGCCTTGCGGCACGTCGATGTCATCGGGCAGCCCGGCGTCGAAGGCCTCGTCACCCGGCGCGGGAAACCCGTAATCGGCCACCGCGACAATCGCCCCGCCCTGCCGCGAAGCGGCGATGTCGAGCACGGTCCGAAGCCGCACGCCCTGTGTTTCGATGGTTTCGGCCCGGGGCGGACCCGCGTTGGTGCCCATCAGCCAGGTGCCGAACTTGGCGCTAACGACATAGCCCGCATACACGACGATCACGCGTTCATAGGGCTGGTCCTGAAGCGCTTGCGACAGATCCGCAAGGGCGGCCTGCATCTGGGCGGCGGATCGATCGGTGGCCAGTTCGACCCGAAACCCCATTTCTTCGAACCGGCGGACGGTTTGCAGGACGCTGTCGGCGCCACGGGCGTTTCGCAGCTGGTCATAGTCTTGATTGGCGATGATCAGCGCCAACCCGGTCTGCGCCTGCGCGCCGGTCAGCGTGACCATCCAGAAAACAACGGCAATGAATATGCGACGGATCATAATAACCTCCGAGTAATGCGGAGGCGGAAGGTTACTCGTAACTGCGCAGATCCTCGATCACCTTGCCGTCATTGGGCAGCGTGCCGGGGGGAACGAGTTCGACCTTGCCCCGCAGCTTCAGCGTATCCAAGATCGTGCCTTCATACAATTTCGGATTTGAAGCGCGCGTTTCGATCTGCACCGTCATCACGTCCATCTCGCCGTCGCGGCTGGCGATCACCCGGGCGCGCCCGACCTCGTCATGGTGGCTGACAAGGGCCGCAACCTGTTCGGGGCGCACGAACATGCCCTTGATCTTGGTGGTCTGGTCGGCACGGCCCATCCAGCCCTTGATGCGCAGATTGGTGCGCCCGCAGGGGCTGGTGCCGTCCATGATCGCCGACATGTCGCCGGTGGCGAAGCGGATCAGCGGGTAATCGGGGTTCAGGCTGGTGACAACGACTTCGCCAACCTCGCCATGCGGCACCGGATCCCCGGTGCCGGGGCGCACGATCTCCACGATCACCCCTTCGTCGATGACCATGCCCTCCAAAGCGTCGGTTTCATAGGCGATGTTGCCCAGATCGGCGGTGGCATAGCATTGGCGGCAGGTGATGCCCCGGTCGGCGTAGTGCTGACGCAGGCTGGGGAACAAGGCCCCGCCACCGACCACGGCCCTGGTTATCGCCAGCGCCTCGCCCATCTCGTCGGCCTTGTCCAGGATCACCTTCAGGTAATCGGGCGTGCCGGCATAGGCCGTGCAGCCGATGTCCTTCGATGCGCGCACCTGCAATTCGGTCTGGCCGGTGCCAGCGGGCAGCACCGCCGCACCGACAGCCCGCGCGCCATTTTCAAACATCAGCCCGGCGGGCACCAGATGGTAGGAAAAGCAGTTCTGCACGATGTCCGAGGCGCCGATGCCGCTGGCATGAAGAAAGCGGCCCATGCGCCACCAATCGGGCGATATGCCGCCCGGCTCATAGATCGGACCCGGCGACTGGAAGTAATGCGCCACGTTCGACACGGCGACGCCGCCGAAGGGCGGGTGCTGCTTTTGCCAGCCCGACAGGTCGGACTTGCGCAAGACCGGCAGCTTGACCAGATCCTCGGCGCTGCGCACGCCGCGCGCGTCGTCCCGCCACCCCTCGGGGGCAACGGTGACGGCCGCCAGGCGCATTTGCAGGGCGGCGGCCTGTTCGGCGGCGCGCTGATCGGCGCTGCGGGTTTCCAGCGTATCGAAGAAGGTGCTCATGGTGTCAAACGGACGTCCCGCTCCCTGTGTGCCGCAAACTTCCCGGTCGGGGCCGCGGCAGATCATACGTTACCTGGGCGCTGCCCGACGTTGGGCGCGCGCCGTGACAAAGTGGGCGCCGTGCCGCTCAGGCCAGCCAGCGCTTGCGGCGGCGATAGCTGCGCACGTCGCGAAAGCTTTTGCGGCCCTTGTCGGACATGCCCAGATAGAATTCCTTGACGTCGGGGTTTTCGCGCAGCGCCTTGGCTTCGCCTTCCATCACCACGCGGCCGTTTTCCAGAATGTAGCCGGTATGCGCGAACCGCAGCGCCACATTGGTGTTCTGCTCGGCCAGCAGGAAGGTTACACCCTGTTCTTCGTTCAGACGTTTCACGATGGTGAAGATCTGCTCCACCAACTGCGGCGCAAGCCCCATCGACGGCTCGTCCAGCAGGATCATCTCGGGGCGGGCCATCATCGCGCGGCCGATCGCCGTCATCTGCTGTTCGCCACCCGAGGTATAGCCGGCAAGAGATTTGCGGCGTTCCTTCAGGCGCGGGAAATATTCATACACCATCTCCAGATCCTCGGCGATCTTCGCCCGCCCGTCGCCGCGCGTATAGGAACCGGTAAGCAGGTTTTCCTCGACCGTCAGGTGCTCGAAGCAATGCCGCCCCTCCATCACCTGGATCAAGCCCGACGACACCTGATCGGCCGGGTTTTCGCCAGACAGGCGCTGCCCCCGGTAGGTGATCGTGCCCTTGGTGATGTCGCCGCGCTCCGAGCGCAGCAGACCTGAGATGGATTTCAGCGTCGTGGACTTGCCCGCGCCGTTGCCGCCCAGCAGCGCGGTGATCCCACCCTTGGGCACCGTCAGGCTGACGCCCTTCAGCACCAGGATCACGTGATTGTAGATCACCTCGATGTTGTTGACCTCAAGAAGTGTCTCGGTCGGTTTTTGGGCGTCGAACATGGGGCAAGGGTCCGTTGGATAAATCGGTTTGGGTGGCGGGCGCACCAGACGGCGCGCCCGCCGGTATCAGATCAGTTGCATGCCGGCTGAATGTTGTTTTCAGCAGCGTAGGCAGCCGCATCTTCCGCAGCCAGCCTGCCGACCAGTTCACGATCCGACTGGATCCAGTCAGAGATCAGGTTCCAGCGATCGGCCGAAGCATCCCAACGCTGGACCATGGCCTGGCCCGGTCCGCCGTGGTTCTCGCACGAGACGCTGAACGCCGGGCCGAAGTTCGGCAGGCCCAGTTCGGCCATGCGCTCTTCCGTGATCGTCAGGGCCTCCATGCCGTCGCGCATCATCGCCGGGGTGATTTCGGCGACGCCGTGGATCTGTTGCGCGGTGCGCGCAGCTTCCGCGGCCAGCATCGCGGCATACATCCCGCGCGAATAGAGCACCGAGCCAACCTGGTCGCCGGCGCCCGCCGCAAGGCCGGCATCGATGACATAACGCTGCATGTCGGCATAGACCGGATAGTCGGTGCCGGTGCCGTGCAGGGTCAGCGCGGTGTAGCCGTCTGCGCCCGCGCCCACCGGACGCACGTCGTTTTCAGAACCCGACCACCAGATGCCGATGAAGTTCTCCATCGGGAAGCGGATATTCGCGGCTTCCTGGATTGCCACGGCGTTCATCACGCCCCAGCCCCACATCAGCACGTAGTCCGGGCGCTCGCGGCGGATCTGGAGCCACTGCGATCCCTGCTCCTGACCGGGGTGGTCAACGGCGATCGGGTTGAAATTGAACCCGTAGGTTTCAGCCAGGGCTTCAAGCGTGCGGATCGGCTCACGGCCATAGGCCGAGTTGTGATAGAGCAGGGTGATCTTCTTGTCCTGCAACGAGCCGTCATTTTCGCCCAGCAGGTAGTTGATCGCAACCGAAGCGCCATCCCAGTAGTTTGCCGGGTAGTTGAAGACCCACGGGAAGACATCGCCTTCCATCGCCGAGGTCCGGCCGTAGCCCATGGTGTGAAGCGGGATGCCATCCTCGGTCACGCGGGGGATCAACTGATAGGTGATCCCGGTCGACAAAGGCTGGATGACCAGCGGGTTGTCGCCACGGATCGACTCGTAGCATTCCACACCACGCTCGGTGTTGTAGGCGGTTTCGCATTCCGAGATACGGATCGGAACGCCACCGATGCCGCCGTCGCGCTCGTTGAGCAGCGTCAGATAGTCCTGGTAGCCGTCGGCAAAGGGAATGCCGCCGGGGGCGTAGGCACCGGTCCGATACGAGAGCATCGGAAAGTGCAGGTTCTCGGCCATTACCGGTGCGGCAACAGCCAGGGTCGCCGCGATACCCGCGGCCAGTCTCATCATCTTCATTGGTTCTCCTCCCAGTCGATGACTTCGGTTTTCTTCCGCCCGGCCCGCTCAGTGCGGGAAGGGCCAAAGACGCAATTTGTCCTTGATGGTGCGCCACAGCGCGGCCATGCCATGCGGTTCGACGATCAGCACGATGACGATCAGCG
>CAJQNQ010000192.1 GCA_905479725.1 uncultured Paracoccaceae bacterium
GCCTCGATCCTGGGCAGGATGTCCTCGGCCAGGCGCAGCAGTTTCATACCCGCCGCCGACAGTCGCAGCGGCTTGGTGCGCCGCACGAACAATTCGACGCCGCATTGCTCCTCCAGACCCTTGATCTGGTGGCTTAGCGCCGACTGGGTGATGTTCAGCAAATCCGCGGCACGGCCCACGCCACCCGCCTGATGGATCGCGCGAATGGTGCGTAAATGGCGAAATTCCAGGTGCATTATGGGGCTGTCCTCATGATAGTGATGAAATCAATGAATTTGTCTCACATTGCTGCGCATGCGACAAGAGCCCCAGAGAATGGAGTTTCCGACATGCCCGCACCCAAGATTTCCTTTGAATTCTTTCCGCCAAAATCGCTGGAGGCCAGCTTTCGGCTGTGGGACACGCTGCGCATGTTGGCGCCCCTGCAGCCCGACTTCGTGTCGGTCACCTATGGCGCGGGGGGCACCACGCGCAAGCTGACGCATGAGGCGGTAACCACGATTGGCCGGGAGTTCGGGCTGAATGTGGCGGCGCATCTGACCTGCGTCGATGCCACGAGCGCCGAAACGCTGGACATCGCCCGCGCCTATGCCAAGGCCGGTGTGCGGGAAATCGTCGCGTTGCGTGGTGATGCGCCCAAGGGGCACCCCGTGTTTCGGCCCCACCCCGATGGCTTCGCGGATTCGGTCGCGCTGATCGAGGCGCTGCGTGCGTGCGGCGATTTCACCATTCGAGTTGGCGCCTATCCCGAACGCCACCCGGAAGCCCGCAGCGATGATGCCGATATCGAATGGCTCAAGCGCAAGCTGGATGCCGGGGCCGACAGCGCGATCACACAGTTCTTCTTCGAGGCCGAGACCTTCCTTCGGTTTCGGGACCGGGCGGAAAATGCGGGGATCGATGCGAGCCGGATCATTCCCGGCATCGTGCCGATCGAAAACTGGCAGGGCATCCGCAAATTCGCACTGGCGACCGGCGCCAGTGTTCCCGCCTGGCTGGATGACGCCTTCGACAAGGCCGTGCGCGACGGGCGCGAGGAATTGCTGGCAACCGCGCAATGCACCGAATTGTGCGATACGCTCCTGATCGAGGGCGTTCCGGCGCTGCATTTCTATACGCTCAACCGCCCGACCCTGACGCGCGATGTCTGTGTCGCGCTGGGTGTCACACCGCGTCAGGACTTGCAGGCGGTCGCCTGAGCGTCGCGCAGACAACACCGAGGCGCGCCGCCTGGCCGTGCCCCGGTTGATTCCAACCAGTCACGGCGTTCAACCGCCGATTTCCAGAATCTCGTTTCGCCCACGCCGGGTGTAATAGAGCTGGCTCTCACCGATCGCCGTGACCTGGCCGCCATTCAGGCGATCCCCCACGCCCACACGCACCCGCCGCCCGCCGGAAAGACGCACAAGCGCGCGGCGGTTGTCGGGCGATCCGAAAACTCCGATCAGGTTGATTTCGCTCAGGCGAATCGCGTTGGTCTCGGTGGCATGCAGAGCAACCGTTGCCGAACTCGGCGTATCGGGCTGGACCGCGGCGACGGCGGCTTCATTGGCCTGGTCTTCCTCTTGCTGGCCGGACCCGGAACCCTCCAGGATGGCGCGCGCGCGCGCGATCACATCCGAGGGGCGGGCATTGGGGCGCACCGAGGTCACAACGATTTCGGGGCCTTCATCGGCATCCGGTGCCGGGTCCGGCGCGGTGCTGGCGGCGGCGGCCTCTGCCACGGGCGGAACAAGATCGGTCGGCCGTCGCTGCGGGCGCAAGGTGTCAAGCGAAACCCCTCCAGGAGGAGGGGCAACGAGGGCAGCGGTCTGCGATTGAGGTTGATCCAGCGCAGCGTCCTGCTGTGGATCGGCGGTATCCGCGCCGCCCGGAGCCGGTGTTGCCGCAGGCTCGGCAGGTGGCGGCGCAAGTCTTTCGCCGATTTGCCGGACCCGCTCGCTACGGGCGCGAGGCCGGAAACCGGCCAGTGCCGGGTCGGCACGCGGGGTTTCGGGGTTCTGCGCCCCTTCCGCCGCGACAGGCGCAACGGGTTCAGGTGCAACAGCTGCGGGAGCCGTTGCTTCGGGTGTCGCAACCGCGGGAACTGCGGGCGCGGGAACTGCGGGCGCGGCGGGTTCGGGCGCGGCGGGTTCGGGCGCCAATCCCGCCGGGCGCACGGCCGGAACCGCGGGCGGGCGGCCCGCAAAGACGGTAACACCAGACGGGGTCAACGCGCCTTCCGGCGTGGCTTCCACCACATCACCGGTGTCAGGGGTAGACTCGGCACCAAAGGGCGGCGGCGGTGACGGCGGCGCGAACGCGACTTCGCCGGTATCAGGCAGAGTGATGCTGCTGGGCAGCGACATGCGCTGCGGCGACGTGGTCGATGCCGCGGCCAGCTGCGGCGAGTCGCTGACCGGGGCGGGCGTCGATTGTGAGATCACCGTGCCATTGTCAGGTGCCGGGGCGCTTGGGGCCGTCGGCTGTGTGCCGTCATCGCCGATTTGCGCAGCCAGATCGAGCACCTCTGCCGGCAAGGTTTCGTTCAGGGTTTCGGCGACCAATGCGTCCAGCAGGCGGTTCGGATCCGTTTCGATCGCTTCTGCGGCGGCCCCCTGACCGGCGGTCACTGCGGCATCGGCGGCGTCCTGGGCCGCCGCGCCGGCGCTGGCGACCGGATCAGAGGCGGCATCCGGCGCCGTGCCCGCCGCGTCGCGCACGGCGTCGGCGTCTGCCAGCACGTCGGGCGCAGAGGTGGCGCCTGGGGCCGGGGCCGGGGCCGGATCGACGGCCAAGGCTGTGTCAGGCAGCGCCGGTTCCGCAATCTGCCCACCGCCGGCCACCCCGGTCGGGGCTTCGATAGCACCGGTTCCGGCGGGGTCCGATGGCGCGGGCGGCAGGGTTTCCACGCCCCCCGCCGGATCGCTCGCCAGGTTGGCCTGGCGGTCGGGCGCAGCGTTGAAATAGAGAAACCACGCGGCCACGCTCACCAGCAGCAGCACCACGGCGCCGCCGGCCATCAGGAACCTTCCGGTCCGGTCTGGGGCGGACTGGCTGTTGCCGCGCGCCCCGAAGATCGTCAATGCCTCGGCCTCGCTGGCCTTCTCGCGCTCGGACGCCGGGGGGCGGGACGCGGCGACGATCGTTTCCGACAAAACCGCCTCACGGCGCCTTTCCCCGCCCAGCGCCAGGCTGGGTGTGCCGGTTGCCGCAGGCGGCGCAGCGACGGAGGGGTGCGGCGTGATGTCGGGGGCCTTGGCGGGCGCGGTCTTGTCCGGAGTTCTGTTGGCGGGCGCACCTGAGCCCGGCTTCGGAGCAAGCGGCGCTGTCGTGGTCACGTCAGCGGCGGGCGATTCACCGGTTCCCGTGCGCCGCGCAACCTTCTCGACAAGAGGTTGCGCGAGCGCGCGCGCGCGCGATTGCAGGCGCGCCAGAAATCCGCCCTCTTGCGCACGGCCGGCGCCCGGCAGAACCGCAATCCGCCCGCCCGGGTTGTCACTGTCCGCATCAGCCGCACCCGGGCCGCTTGCCGCGATTACAGGGGGCGCGCCACGGCGCGAGGAAAACGCAACCGGCGCGGCAGGTTGGTCGGACGCCGCGCCAGCAGTTGCGCGGGGCGCCACGGCAGCCGCTGTCGACGGCGGGACCGGCGTCACTGCCGGCCGGGGCGCGCCCGATTTCCCACCCGCAGGTGTTGCAGGCGGCGTGGGCCGGGGCTGCTTTGAAGCGGCTCCGTCAGTGGCCTGATCCTGCGCCTTGGCCGCCGCCTGTTCACGGCGCAGTCTGGTGCCCATGCGGCGAACCAGATCGCCGACCTTAGAGAAGGGCTCGGCCGCCGGTGTGACGGGCGGGCGCCCCGGCGCGGGTGATTTCGGTGCGGCGGCAGACGGACCAGCGGACGCCGCAGCCCGGAGCGGAGCCCCCGCCGCGGCTATGGCCGGGTGTGCCGCGGTTCTGGCTGGTGTCGCCGCCTTGCCTGTCGAGGCGGTCGCTGGTCGCGGCGATGCCGGAGGAGAAGCCGCTGGGGCCGCCGGCGTCGGCGCGTCTGCGGCACGGCCCACGCGCACCGGCTCGGCATCGAATTGAACGCGGCCGTCGCCCAGATAGGCCCGCGCGACCGAGGTTTCGCCGAAATTCGGCTCACCGCCGAACAGGCCCTTTTCCGGCATGGCGACAAAAGCGACCGGGTTGAACCCGGCGTCTTCGGCGAAATGCTCGGCCTCGGCCAGCGTTTCCCGGGCGCAGATGACGATCAGCGCGTGGTCATCCTCGACCGAGAAATCATAGACCAGTTCGTCGATGGAATAGGGCGTCAGCGCCTCGATCTCGGCCTCGATCTGGTAGCGGCGGGCCTCGTCCGTCGGCCCCGGGGCCAGAACGGTGGAATAGCGCAGCTGGCTTTCGGGCAGAATCAGCTTGGTGCGGACATTGCCCGGCTCCAGCTTTTCGGCTTCGGCCACAAGGCGGGCGCAACCGGCCTGCACATCGTCATTTTCGAACTTAACGGCACCAAGCGACCGCCAGCCGCTTGTGCCACGGTGCAGCAATTCCACGCCGTCATTCGACAGGTTCAAGGCAAAATTCGGTTTCATACCGTGCGTTTACCACAGCCATTGGGGACGCGCCGAGTCACCGACTCGCGCTTTTCCTTCCGTATAGCAGGAATCCGCCGAAGAAAACAAAAACGCCCGGCAGCAGGACCGCCGGGCGCTTTTTGTCAGGCATTCAGGCGCGTCAGGCTGTCGCCTTGGCCAGCGCCTGATCCAGATCGGCGATCAGGTCGTCGGCGTCCTCGATGCCGATGCTCAGACGGACGACATTCGGCGCGGCGCCGGCGGCGACCTGTTGCTCGGGCGACAGCTGTCGGTGCGTGGTGCTGGCCGAATGGATGATCAGGCTGCGGGTATCGCCCAGGTTGGCGACATGGCTGAACAGTTCCAGCGAATCAACCAGCTTGACGCAGGCCTCGTAGCCGCCCTTAAGCGCCACGGTAAACAGTGCCCCGGCCCCCTTGGGCACGATCCGGCCCGCGCGCTCCTTGTAGGGCGAACTGTCCAGCCCGGCGTAGGTCACGGCCTCGACCCGGTTATCGGCCTGAAGCCACTCGGCCAGCTTCTGCGCGTTGGCGACATGCTTGTCCATGCGCAGGCTCAGCGTTTCGATCCCCATCAGCGAGTAATGCGCGGCCTGCGGGTTCAGGGTCATGCCCAGATCCCGCAGCCCGATGGCAATGCTGTGGAAGGTGAAGGCCAGCGACCCGAAGGTCTCGTGGAATTTCAGCCCGTGATAGGCGGGCTCAGGCTGGCTGAGCGACGGGAACTTGTCGTTCTGCGACCAGTCGAATGCGCCCGAATCAACCACGACACCGCCGGTGACGGTGCCGTTGCCGGTCAGGTATTTGGTCATCGAATGCACGACCAGCGTGGCGCCCTGAGCGATCGGGTTGGCCAGATACGGAGTCGCGGTGGTGTTGTCGATAATCAGCGGGATGCCGTGGCGGTTGGCGATTTCGGCCAGCGCGGGGATGTCGGTGACGTAGCCGCCCGGATTGGCGATGGTTTCGGCAAAGATCGCGCGGGTGTTGTCGTCGATCGCGGCGTCGACGGCGGCCAGATCATCGGTGTCCACGAAATTCGTGGACCAGCCGAAACGGCGGAAGGTCTGGCTGAACTGGGTGATCGTGCCGCCATACAGGCGCGTCGAGGCCACGATGTTGGTGCCCGGCATCATCAGCGGAAACAGCGCCATGATCTGCGCCGCGTGCCCGGACGAGCAGCAGACCGCCCCCGCGCCCCCTTCCAGCGCCGCGACCCGTTCGCCCAGCGCGGCAACGGTGGGGTTGGTCAGGCGCGAATAAATGTAGCCGACCTCTTGCAGGTTGAACAGCGCGGCGGCGTGATCGGCATCGCGGAACACATAGGCGGTGGTCTGGTAGATCGGCACCTGCCGGGCGCCGGTGGCGGGATCGGGGCGCGCGCCGGCGTGAATTTGCAGCGTATCGAAGCCAAAAGTGTCGGACATGGTGGTCTCCCTGAAATTTGCGCGGACGCTACGTCATTGGCCCCGGCACTGCAACATGGGTCGAATTGGCGGTGTTTGCGCGTGGCGAACGAAGATCGCGGCGGCGGCGCACGCGGTGAACGGACATCCGTGTTCAGCGATGCCACTCGGGACGTTGTTCCATCGCCGCGCAAGCGGTTCAAGACGGCTTCCTTTTGTTCGTCGCCCTGCGCACCACAAATTGGCGCCCCGAAGCAAGCTTCGGGGCGCCGGTCGTCTGAAAAGGGATGGAACAGATCTAGGTGATGAAAGCCGGGAAAAAGGGCACGTTCTGAAAAAGGTTTCTTCAAGGTCCTGGCGGAAAACCCGCTTCGATACCGGTAGGTCGCGCGGGCCCTGTTCAGGGTTCAAAGAAAACCAAAAAAAAATTCGCGCACGGGTCAGGAGGAATGTGCAGCAAAAAATGCCCCGGAGCAGGCTCCGGGGCTCAGAGTTGGGACGAGGGCAACGGGATACGCCGGACGCAGGCGCTTGCACGAAGCCCGCAGCGATGGCGGGCGCCTTTGCCGGGCCGTATCAGGTTGCTGAACATGGGTCGCGCGGGGCGGCGAGGCGGTTCAAAATTTTCGACGCACCAGCCGTGAAATGCGCCCGCGCCGGAACCTGTTGAACCGCAAACCCGTTGATGAAAGGACGCGCTGGCGGAACACCGGCGACCGGGTCGCAATTTCCCCGTTCAGATGCAGGGCTGCGGGCAGATCCGGGGCGGCCAATGCCAGTTCAGCAGCCGTCGGCCCTGACCAGCCCCCAGCCAAACTCGGTGTCGCGCAGCCCGGTGCCCAGCGGTTCCACCTGAGCCCGCAGCCGCGCTCGCACCGTGTCGCTGGAACGCACACCACGCGCCATCTGGCGGGCAGCCAGCGCCGTCACGATGGGCGCCGCAAAGGACGTGCCGCTGACATAGCCGCCGCCCCGCGCGCGGGCGGCGTAAACATCGACACCCGGTGCCGCGAATTCGATCTGTTCGCCGGTGTTGGCCATGCGGAACCGGCGGCGCGCGGCATCGACGGCAGTAACCGCAATCACATAGTCCGAAGCGGCGGGCCAGGAAACTTGCGGGCGGCGGTCGTTGCCGGACGCGCCCACCAGCACCACGCCGCGCGCGGCAGCGGCGGCCAAGGCCCGGTTCAGCGCCTGGTTTTCCGGCCCGGCGATGGAAAGATTAATCACGCGCACCCCGCTTTGCACCAGCCGGTCGATCGCCTGAACGATGCGTTGGACGCTGGCCTCCTCGCCGCCCTCGCGGCGCGAAAACACGGCAATGGCATGCAGCCGCGCACCGCGCGCGAAGCCGGACAGCGCACCATCCGGATCCTCGCCTACCAGCAGCGCGGCGATGGCGGTGCCGTGGTTCGCGCTGGGAAGGGTATTGGGCGAAACGAGCGATTCATAGGTGATCTGCGCGCCGCTCAACGACGGGTGGTCGGTGTTGACCGGCCCGTCGATCATGCCGATGGCGACCGGACGCGACAACCGACAGCCCCCGGGCCCCGCATCGCCGATCAGTTGTGGGGCATAGACGCGCGGGCTGCGCCGTGACTGGGCGAAGCCAAACAGGTGATGGGGCGCCAGCGCGCTGTCCGGCGCGCGCTGCGCGATCAACGCCCGCGCGCGCTCTCGGGCTGCCGGGTTGGGAAAAGTGGCGATGGTCGTCATCTGCCCCAGCCCGTTCATCGAAAACGACCGGCTGATGCGACCGCCCGCCGCCTCGATTGCGCGGCGCACGGCCTCCGCCTGCCCGGCGGGGCCAATCACGACATATTCGAACCGCGCGCCTTCGCCGCGAACCACGCGCACCACGCCGCCGTCTCCGCCGCCGAGAAGGGACGGCTCGCCGCACTCGACCTGACAGCCATACTCGCCGTGGGTATCGGCGGGAAAACTCGGGTAGCCGGGCACCGAGGGGGCGCCGCCCCCTTCGTTTTGCGCCTCTGCCTGGCTCGCCGCCAGGACCAGCGGCACGATCAACGCCAGAACAATCCGGGCTATCCCCCCGGCCCGGGGCTCAATTCTGCGCATCCACGACACTTTCGACTACGCTCGTGGCGGCCATCAGGGCATCGGCGGCTGTGGCGATCGCGGCCTGCCCCTCGTCGATCACGACAAGCCGGTAAAAGCCCAGAGCCGAGGGGCCCGAAACGATCTCTGCGTTTACGCCGACCAACAGGGTGCGGATCTGATCTTCGGTCGCGCCGGGGGCAAAGCTGACCACCAGATCGGCGGTTTCCGCGTGGTGGACGCCGGCAAGCTGAAAGCCGCCGTCATCTGCACCGTCGAGGAACAGGGTTTCCCCAAGGAAGGCCGCGACTGCGACCGCGGCCGCAAGCTGCCATATCCAGGTGCGGTTGGGCGCGGCCGGCGCGGCGCCGTCGTGATCCACATCGCGCATCAGCCGGGCAAGGCCGATCTCACCGGGGCTGCGCGCGTCCTCGGCCTGCATCCGCGCGCGGATTGCCGACATCGCCTCGAATTCCGCGCGCAACTGCTCGTCGCTCTCCGTCAAGGCCGTGAACTCCGCCAGGTCAGCGTCGGACAAGGTGCCGTTGACGGCAAAGGGCAGGTCCTGTTCGATCTCGGCGCGCGAGCGGGTCATGCGGGGCTCCTTGCGCCAATGCGGCCAGACAGGCAGTGCAGCAGCAACTTCCTGGCGTGATGCAACCGCGACTTGATCGTGCCTTCGGGAACGCCGGCCACCTCGGCGATCTCGGCGACCGTCATATCCTCGTAGAAGGCCAGAGTGATCGCCACGCGGTGATCGTCTTTCAACGCGTCCACGCAAAAGCGCAGATGCTCGGCTTCCTGACGCGCGGCATAACCCGCCTCGGCGCCCTCGGCGGCATCTGCGGGTTCGGGAACGTCATCGGTGACGGTGACACGCGCGCGCTTGCGGTGCATGTCGATCACCTTGCGGTAGGCGATGCCGAATATCCAAGTCCGCACCTGGCTTCTCCCCTCGAAACTGGCGGCGCCGCGCCAGATGTCCATGAAGACATCGTGGAGTATGTCGGCGGCCTCGTGCGGATCGTTCAATCTCGAGACGATAAATCTGTAGACCGGGCGCTCATAGGCTCGATACAGCGCGGCAAGAGCCTGCGTGTCGCCCTCCGCGATCTGCCGGATCAACTGGTGAGGATTGTCGTCCATGTCCCGCGCGCCAAGTGGTTGGAGGCGAACGCTACACCATCCCCCACCGCGATGGAAGCGCCGCACCCGCGCGCGCCCTGGGCGATCCAGCGCCCAGAGGGGGCCCTCAGGGGGCGATGATCGGTTGCGCCTTGAGCAGCGGCTTGGCCAGGGCGGCACCGTCGAACCCTGACCCTTCCTCGAACCAGGACCGGGGCGCCGGGGCGCCCCACAATGTCTGGCGCTGCGGGTCCTTCAGATCCCAGCGGATGGGTTCCAGATCTGGGTCAACCGTCTGATAATCCGAGCAATAGATTTCGATCCGGTGGCCGTCGGGGTCGCGCACATACAAGAAGAACGCGTTCGAGATTCCGTGCCGTCCCGGCCCCCGTTCGATATTGGCCAGGTAGCCGGTGGTGCTCATCAGATCCAGCAGGTCGATGATGTTCAGCGGCGTCGGCACCCAGAACGCGGTGTGGTGCAGGCGCGGGCCCGTGCCGTTGGTGAAGGCCACATCATGCACGCCGCCCTTGCGGTGCATCCACGCCGCCCAGCATTTTCCGGTTTCCGAATCCTCGGTGTATTCGGTCACCCGAAACCCCATCTGGCTGTAAAACCCGATCGAGCCATCCACGTCCGACGAGAACATGTTGAAATGGTCGATGCGCAGCGGCTTGACCCCGTTGTAAAGCTTGTAGTGCTGATGGATCGGCGCCAGGCGGTCCATCCTGACGTAGAATTCCAGCGGAATACCGTGCAAATCGCGGCTGCGCAGGGTGCGGCCCTGATAGGGGCGCTCGACCCAGTCGATTGGCAGACCCTTGCCGGCAAACCAGTCGGCGGCCTTGTCCAGATCGGCTTCATCAAACAGCTTGAACGCCAGAAACCCGACCGATGGCGCATCGGCCTTGACCAGCGCGATGCAGTGATGGCCCCGTTCCTCCATCGCCCGCAGATAGACGGTGCTTTCGTCTTCATCGGTGACCTGAAGGCCCAGGATATCGACATAGAACGCGCGCGAGGCCGCCAGGTCGGTCACCCGGTATTCGACATGGCTGAGGCGCACGATATTGAACGGCGGATAAAGCGTCGGGGCGGGCACGGGCATTGGGGCTCCTGTCGCGGTTGGGACGGATTATTACTTGCTTTGTTAAGCGTTCACAGCGCCACTGTCAACAAAAACACGCCAAGACGCTTGATTTGCGCCCCGTGTTCGGCCAAAGCGGCCAGCATGACCCACACGCCCTTGCGCCGCACAGCCCGTTCGCTGCCCATCGCCCTGCTGCGGGCGCGGGAAACCGTGATGGGCCCGGTGCGCGAGATGCTGGGAAAAAGCGGTGTCAACGAACAGAAATGGCGCGTGCTGCGTGTGCTGGAAGAAAACGGACCGCTGGATCAAAGCCTTTTGGCCGAACGCGCCTGTCTGCAACTGCCCAGCCTGACCCGTATCCTGCGCGCGATGGAAGATCAGGCGCTGATAGGCCGCGCGACCGATCCCGCCGACCGGCGGCGCTCCATCGTCACGATCAGCGACGCCGGGCGCAGGGTGTTGACCGATCACGCGGCGGAGTCCGCGCAGATCTTTGCGCGGCTCGAAGCCGCCTACGGGCAAGCGCGGATGGAGCAGTTGCTGGACATGCTGGAAGATCTGACTCGCACCGACACGCGCGACTAGGACCGCTCGAACGCGCCGGCCAGGGGCAAGGCCGTGGCCAGGGCGCGGCGGGATCGCTCCGCGCCGCCCGGTTCATGCAGACGCGGGATGATCCAGCCCGGATAGGTCAGCGCGCGCAGCAGCACGAACAGATCCAGCACCTGGGCATCCACCTTGCGGCGCGCGGCGTAGCCGGCCAGCAAGGCTGCGCGCAGTTCGGCGTAATCAGGGCTGGTCAGTTGCCGCATCAGGATCGTCGCCAGATCGAAATCCCGAAACCCCCAGCCGCCA
>CAJQNQ010000193.1 GCA_905479725.1 uncultured Paracoccaceae bacterium
CGCGATGATGCCGAACCACCACATCACCAAGCCGGTGCTGGTGGGCGAAATCCAGGATGACGGGCAGTTTGACGTGGTCTGGGAAACCGCCGGTCTGGTGCCCGGTGATGCCTGGTCCGATTACCTGCCCGACAGCGCCACGCTGATATCCGATTGGCGCGCGCCGATGTCCTGCGGGAACTTCAATGTCGATGTGGGAAGATGCGGAGGTGGTGCATGAGCGAAAGCTCCTGACATGGCCGGGGCGCCGGGTCAACTCCTCCCTGAGCCGGCGCCCCAAACACCTCCCTCCGCAACTCCTCCCTGCGGGAGGAGCGTTCCACTCATAGCCAGGAAATGTGTTTCCACAAATGATCCGCGTACTTCTCCTTCTCCTCGCCCTCGTGGCACCAACCGGAAGTCTGGCCGCCAGCTTCGAGGAGTTGGTCGCGAGCCTGCCCGAGGGCAGCTATTCTGACCGCGCCGAGGTGATTTCAGAAATCGCGAGGACCGGTGATCCTCGCGCGGCAGAGGTGCTGCAGGCCCTGCTCGACGGGCGACTGCATGCCCGCAATGGCGACGGGCGCGTCGTCATCTTCGGGGAAAGCACCGCGGGCGCTACGGCTGTAGACGCGCTCACCGGCGAAAGCCTCGGTGAGGTGCCGGCACGCGCCGCCGAGAAGATCAAGGTCAACAACCGGTTGCGCGGGATGCTCCGCATTGCGATCGGCTCGCTTTCTCTGATGCACCCCGACCGGGCAACGCGGCTTGCCGCTGCCCAATCCGTATTCAATAGCGGCGATCCGGCCCGGATAGAAGCGCTAGACGCCGCGTTGTCGGCCGAGTCCGACAGGGAGGTTGCCACCGTCTTGCGCCAAGCGCGGGCGGTGGCAATCCTGAATTCCGACGCCCCACGTGAAGAGAAGGTCGCAGCCGTAGTGCTGCTCCGCGCGCGCGGGGATGCGGCAGCGCAGTCGGTGCTGGCTGGCCATGCGGACGACCCGGAAATCGGCGGGGAGGTGCGCGACGCGCTCGACGCCATCGAGGGTGCGCAGCGCGTCTGGTCGCTGGCGCAGAATGTCTGGTACGGGCTTTCGCTGGGCTCGGTGTTGCTGCTGGCGGCAATCGGGCTGGCCATCACCTTCGGGGTGATGGGGGTCATCAACATGGCCCATGGCGAGTTGGTGATGCTGGGGGCCTATACCACCTTTGCAGTGCAAGAGGTGATCCGCAACTCGGCGCCGGCGCTGTTCGACTGGTCATTGCTGATTGCCGCGCCGCTGGCCTTTGCAGTGGCCGGTGTCGCGGGGATGGCGATCGAGCGCGGCATCGTGCGCCACCTGTACGGCCGACCCCTGGAAACATTGCTCGCCACCTGGGGCGTCAGCCTGATCCTGCAACAGGCGGTGCGCTCGGCCTTCGGTCCCAACAACCGCGAAGTGGGCAATCCGTCGTGGATGTCGGGAGCCTTCGAGATCGGGCAGATGACGATCACATGGAACCGGCTGTGGATCCTTGTCTTTGCGCTGGCGGTGTTCGTGGGCCTGCTGGTGCTGCTGCGCCGCTCGCTTCTGGGCCTTCAAATGCGCGCGGTCACGCAGGACCGGGCGATGGCCGCCGAGATGGGGATAAACACGGGCGCGGTGGATGCGCTCACCTTCGGGCTTGGCGCGGGCATCGCGGGGCTTGCCGGCGTGGCGCTGAGCCAGATCGACAATGTCAGCCCAAATCTGGGCCAGGGTTATATCGTGGACGGCTTCATGGTGGTGGTCTTCGGCGGGGCCGGAAACCTTTGGGGCGCACTCGCCGGGGCCTTCACGCTCGGGGTGGCAAACAAGTTTCTGGAGCCCTTCGCAGGCGCGGTGCTCGGCAAGATCCTGGTTCTCGTCTTCATCATCCTCTTCATCCAGAAGCGTCCGCGCGGTCTGTTCGCGCTCAAGGGCCGGGCGGTGGAGGCATGAGCATGACGGGCGAGGCGAAACCGGCGCGCAGGCTGGCCGGGTTGATCGACCTGCGGCTGGGGCTTTTTCTGGCAGGGCTTTTCGTTCTGACGGTGGTCGTGCCCTTTGGGCGTCTGGCGGCCGATGGGCTGGCGGTGCCGAGCTATCTGGTGCCGCTTCTGGGCAAATACCTGTGCTACGCGCTGCTCGCCGTGGCGCTCGATCTGGTTTGGGGCTACGCCGGGATTCTCAGCCTTGGCCACGGCGCCTTCTTTGCGCTGGGGGGCTATGCGATGGGCATGTATCTGATGCGCCAGATCGGCCCGCGCGGAGTTTATGGCGATCCCGTCCTGCCCGATTTCATGGTCTTTCTGAACTGGGAGGAACTGCCGTGGTTCTGGCTGGGCTTCGACCAGTTCTGGTTCGCCGCGCTGATGGTGATGGCGGTGCCGGGGCTTTTGGCCTTCATCTTCGGCTGGTTCGCCTTTCGCAGCCGGGTGAGCGGCGTCTACCTCTCGATCATCACGCAAGCCATGACCTATGCACTGATGCTGGCCTTCTTCCGCAACGAGATGGGTTTTGGCGGCAATAACGGCCTGACCGACTTCAAGGACATTCTGGGCTTTGACCTGACGGCGGGCACAACCCGCGCCGGTCTTTTCGTCGCCTCGGCCGTGGCGCTGGCGGCGGGGGTTCTGGTCGCGCGGGCGATTACGCAATCGAAACTGGGCAAGGTGCTCATCGCGATACGCGATTCCGAGGACCGAACGCGGTTTCTGGGTTACCGGGTCGAGCACTACAAGCTGTTCGTGTTTACCGTTTCGGCGATCATGGCGGGCGTGGCGGGGGCGCTCTATGTGCCGCAAGTGGGGATCATCAACCCCGGCGAATTCTCGCCCGCCAATTCCATCGAGATCGTCATCTGGGTGGCACTAGGCGGGCGCGGCACTTTGGTCGGCGCGGCCCTTGGCGCGGTGCTGGTGGCGCTGGCCAAGACGCTGCTTACGGGCTGGCTGCCGGACGCCTGGCTCTATGCGCTGGGGGGGATGTTCATTCTGGTCACGCTCTATCTGCCTAAGGGCATTCTTGGAGCATTGGAAGGCGGGCTGGTACGTCTGCGCCCGGCAAGAACAGCTGCGAGCAAGGCGGAGGCTGACGCATGAAGGAAACACAGCTTTACCTGAACGGCGTGACCAAAAGCTTTGACGGCTTCAAGGCGATCGATGGGCTTTCAATGGTTGTGGCGCGTGGCGAGTTGCACGCGGTGATCGGCCCGAACGGCGCCGGCAAGACCACCATGATGGACATCGTCACCGGCAAGACCCGGCCCGATGAAGGAGAGGTCTACTGGAATGGAGACGTTGATCTGACCCGCACCGACGAGGTCGAGGCGGCGCGCCTTGGCATTGGGCGCAAGTTTCAGAAGCCGACGGTGATCGAGAGCCTGAGCGTGGCCGACAACCTTTACCTCGCGCTCAAGGCGCCGCGCGGCGTCTGGGCCACGTTCTTCGCCCGGATGTCCGGGCGCGAGCGCGACGAGATCGAAAGGCTTTTGGCGCTGGTGCGGCTTGTAGAGGCGCGCGATCGGCCCGCCGGAGATCTTTCGCACGGGCAGAAACAATGGCTGGAGATCGGCATGCTGCTGGCGCAGGAGCCTGAGCTTCTGCTTGTCGATGAACCGGCTGCGGGCATGACCGATGCCGAAACCATGCGCACGGCCGAGCTGTTGCGCGAGATCGCGGGCGAGCGCTCGGTGGTGGTGGTGGAACACGACATGGAATTCGTCCGCGCCCTTGGGTGCAAGGTTACGGTGCTGCATCAGGGGCGCGTGCTTGCCGAAGGGTCGATTGATCACGTCTCGGCCAACCCTGAGGTTGTCGAAGTCTATCTGGGGCGCTGAGCGATGCTTGAGGTGAAGAATATCGACCTCTTCTATGGCGCCAGCCAGGCGCTGAAATCAGTCTCGCTGATAGCGCGCCCCGGAAAGGTGACGACTGTGCTGGGGCGCAACGGGGTGGGCAAGACCTCGCTGTTGCGCGCGATCACCGGACGGCAGAAGATCGGCGCGGGCGATATCCTGTGGGCGGGCGAAGATGTCAGCGGGCTTTCGGCCACGGCGCGCGCCCGGCGCGGATTTGCCCATGTGCCGCAGGGGCGCGAAATATTCCCGCTGCTGACGGTGCGCGAAAACCTTGAAACCGGCTATGCCTGCCTGCCCCGCGGAGAGCGCCGGCTGCCGGAGGAGATTTTCGAGTTGTTTCCGGTTCTTGGCGAGATGCTGAGCCGGCGCGGCGGGGACCTTTCCGGTGGCCAGCAACAGCAGCTTGCGGTGGCGCGGGCATTGGTAACCCGGCCACGCCTTCTTGTGCTTGACGAGCCGACCGAGGGCATTCAGCCCTCCGTCGTTGCC
>CAJQNQ010000194.1 GCA_905479725.1 uncultured Paracoccaceae bacterium
GTAGACAAACAGGCCAAGCGTGCCAAGCGCCAGCATGGGCCGGGGCATCCGGTTCAACCCGTTGACAAAGCTGTCGAACAGGCCCCGGCGCGGGTTTCGGAACTCGGCGGCATAGGCGCTTTGGGTGGCCGTGAAGGCCTCCTGGCCCAGTTCCATCCGCCGCGTTGCGTTGGGGCGAAAACTGTCGGCCACATCCGTGCCCGCGCGGGCCAGCCGTTCCAGCCCGCCCTGCGCGAACAAGGACCGGAACAATGTGCGGATCAAACCCATGCGGCAGTCCTTTCGCGGTGTTGCTCATCGGTCAGGTGATAGCGCGGCGAAATGAACTGCTCGGCCCGCACGATCCACCCGCCTTTTCCGCCATCGCGGCGGCGCGCATAGCGGCGGCTGGCCGGGCGCCGGTCGGCCAACGCGTAATAATAGTCGCGCCGCGCGATCCCATAGGCGTCGGCCAGAAAATCCGGCGCGTCGCGGGCGGCGGCCATTGTGGCACGGACCGTCTGCGGACCGATGACCGCGTCGACATCGATGTCATAGCCCATCTCGATCAGCAGCCGTTGCAGGATGCGCACGGCATTGCCGCCGGCATTCACATACATGTCGAACACCGACGGGTGCAGAACCTGCGGCAAAGACCCGATCCGGGGGCGCTCGAAATAATGTTCGATGAAGATGTCGACGGCCTGCGCGCGCGTCAGCTGGCGCACGTCCCGCGCGTCCACCGTTCCGTCCCCGGTCAGGTCCAGCCCAAGGCGGCGCATGGTGTGAATGGTTACACCAAAATTGGTGGCGCCGCCCGGATCATTGGGGTCATCGACATACCCCCCTTCGCGCGCGACGATCTCGTCGGCCAACTGACGAATGGTCTGCATTCTGCCCCTCCAACACGGATGTCAGGGGCAGAATGCAAGGACTGTGGTTCAGGTCAGGTTTCGCCACCGGGCGTTGCATAGGCGCCGGTATAGCTGCAATCGCGCTCCTGGGCCCCGGCTTCGGTTTCCATCATGCCCGCCACTTCGCGCGGCATGTAGGTCTCGTCGTGCTTGGCCAGGATTTCCGAGGCCTGAAAGACCCCGTCCACCAGCCGGCCGGTGGCCACGGTGCCCTGGTTCTCGCTGAACAGGTCGGGCAGGATCCCCTGGAAGGTCACAGGCACGGACTGGCAGAAATCGGTCACGCGGAACGAAATCACTTCGCCCTGGCCGCGCTGCACCGATCCGTCCTCGACCATGCCGCCCAGGCGGAACACCTCGGTCTCCAGAGGCGGATCGCTCAGCACCTGACTGGGCGAACGGAAGAAATTGATCCCGTCGCGCATCGCGTAACCGATCAACCCGGTCGACAACGTCAACGCCACCACCGCGACCACGATGATCTGGATCCGGCGTCGTTTCTTCAGGTTTTTCATTCCGGCCATATTGGAACCTCCGGCACTCAGGGAAAGACGGGGGCCAGCATCAGCCCCTGGGTTTCGGGCAGGCCCAGCATCAGGTTGGCATTCTGAACCGCCTGTCCGCTCGAGCCCTTGTTCAGATTGTCCAGCGTCGAGACGACCAGCGCCCGGCCCGGCCGACGGTCGCCCACAACCCCAACATGACAGAAATTGGAGCCGGTGACCTGCCCCATACCCGGCGCCTGACCAAGGGGCAGGACGACGACGAACGGCTCATCGGCATAGCGCGCCTCCAGCGCGGCATGGATCGCCTTCGCGTCGCCCTTCACATGGCACGACGCCAGAATGCCCCGGTTGACCGGCACCAGATGCGGCGCGAAGCTGATTTCCACGGGCCGCCCGGCAAGGGCACTGAATTCCTGGTCGAATTCGCTCAGATGCCGGTGCACGCTGCCCAGGCTATATCCCATCACATCGGTGCTGCGCTCGGCGAACAGCATGTTTTCCTTGAGCGACCGGCCGGCACCCGAAATCCCGTTCTTCAGGTCGCAGATGATGTCATCCAGATCTATCAGCGCGGCCTCGATCAGCGGGCGCAGGGCGAACTGCACGGTTGCCGCGTTGCACCCGGTCCCGGCCACCAGCCGCGCATCGCGGATCTGGTCGCGGTAAAATTCGGTCAGGCCGTAGACCGCCGTTTCTTGCAGTTCGACCGCGCAATGCTTCGCCCCATACCACTTTTCATAAGCCTTGGGATCGCGCAGCCGGAAATCGGCCCCCAGATCGACGACTTTCACACCCATCGGCAGGTCGCGCACCAAAGCTTGGCTCAGCCCATGGGGCAAGGCGCAGAACACCAGTTCGATCTGCGAAAAGTCGATTTCATCGATGGTGCACAGCGTCGGCAGGTCCAGGTGGCGCAGATTCGGGAAAACCGCGCTCATCGGCCTGCCGGCCTTGCGGTCGGCCGACAGCGCCGCGATGCGCAGCCCCGGATGGGTTGCGATGATCCGGACAAGCTCGGCGCCGGTATAGCCGCTGGCGCCCAGAATGGCGACGTTATGGGTCATCTGGATACTCCCGTCGGGATATAGATAGAGGTCATTCATCTGCCCGGCAACGGGCGCAATTGCCGCATCATGCGGCGCCAGATTTGGGCGCCAATGCGGGCGGCTCAGGCCGCTTGAAACGGAATGCGTCGTCGCAGGAACTGCGTGGCCTTGCGCGCCACGGCCACGGGATCGCCGGTGGTCAAAAACCCCGCCTCGGTGCCCGCGCCGATCATCTCGGGGCGGCGGCGCAGGTAATCCTCCAGGCTGGCCGCGACCAAGTCGGGCTGGGAATACAACTCCACCCGGTCCCCCAAAGCGGCGCGGAACGCGTCGGTCATCAGCGGATAATGAGTGCAGCCCAGCACCGCGGCTTCGGGCCGTGGCATCCGCCGATGCAGCGCCTCGACATGGCTGTGCACCAGCGCCTCGGCCAGGATCATGTCGCCCTGCTCGATCGCATCGACAACCCCGCCGCAGGGCTGCGCCTCGACATCCACACCGATGGCGCGAAACGCCAGTTCGCGCTGGAACGCGCGGCTGGCCACGGTTGCCGGGGTTGCAAACAGCGCGACATGCTTGACCTTCACCTCGCGCGGGGGGCTGTTGTCGCCCCATTGGCGCTCGGTCAGCGCCTCGATCAACGGGACGAACACCCCCAGAACGCGCTTGCCCTCAGGCACCCACCCTTCCTGCATCCGCCGCAGCGCCGCCGCCGAGGCCGTGTTGCAGGCCAGGATCACCAGATCGCAGCCTTCGTCGAACAGGCGTTGAACACCGGCGCAGGTCAGGGTGTAGATGTCATCGGCGTCGCGCACCCCGTAAGGCGTATTCGCGTTGTCACCGAAATAGACGAACGGCACATCGGGCAGGCGCCGCACCAGTGCATCCAGCACCGTCAGCCCGCCCAGCCCGGAATCGAATACGCCAACCGCCATTCCTGCCTCTATCCGCTGTGATCGCACCCCAACCGGGCGTCCCCTCGTCTTACGGCGTCAGGCGACGGAAATCCATCGCCTGATTGCGCCTTTGCGCCGGGATGACACGGCCATCATTGCGCGGCAACCCGGGTGGGCGTGCCGCCATCGGCGATCGCGGCCAGAAGTTCCGCGCGCCGCCTGGCCGCGGCCTTGGCGTTGGCCTCTTTCACCGGCCCGAAGCCGCGGATCGACAGCGGCAGCAGCGCCAGTTCCAGGACCAGATCGCGGGTCTGTTCCGTCACTTTGGGCAGAACGTCCCGCATGTCCGCCTCATATTGCTTGATCAATGCACGTTCCATCTTGCGTTCGGCACTGTAGCCGAACGGATCGAACAAGGTGCCGCGCAACCCTTTCATCGCCGCCAGAACCCGGAAACCGCGCAGCATCCATTCCCCGAACGCGCGCTTGCGGGGCCGGCCGTCGGATTCCTTGCCGCCAAGAATCGGCGGGGCCAGGTGGAATTGCATCGAGAAGTCGCCGTCGAACTGTTCGCGCGCCCTGTCATGGGTTTGCAGATGCAGGCGCGCGACCTCGTATTCATCCTTGTAGGCCAGAAGCTTGTGATAGCCTTTGGCCACGGCCACGCGCAGCGCCTCATCCGAAATTGTATCGACCAGGACCCGGAACCGCCGCGCCAGCCGCCGGCCCTGATACACCGTCAGATGCGTTTCCCGGTAGGCGATCGGGTCGACCGGTAAATCCGACACCGTGGCCGGGGCCAGCACCGCCGCCGCGTCCTGCGGATGCGTCACCGCCCAGCGCCCGATCTCGAAGGCGCGCAGATTGCCCTCGACCGCGGCGCGGTTCAGCCTGATTGCTTCGCGCAGCGCGTCGCCCGACACCGGCACCAGCCCCATTTGCCACGCACCGCCCAGCACCATCATGTTGGAAAAGATCGAATCCCCCAGCAGAACCCGCGCCAGTTCCGAAGCATCGAACAGCGCCAGACCATCTCGCAAACGCGCTTCAAGAGCAACCCGCAAGTCATTGACAGGAATTCTGAATTCCGTGTCCCTGGTGAAATCTCCGGTGATGATCTCATGGTTGTTGACCACCGCGCCCGTCTGGCCTGTGCGCATCAAACCGATCGTCTTGGCCCCCGCCGTGACCACCAGATCGCCGCCGATCACGCAATGCGCCTCGCCCACCGCAACGCGCACCGCGCTGATGTCCTCGGGCCGGTTGGCGATGCGGCAATGGATGTGCACCGCGCCGCCCTTTTGCGCCAGCCCGGCCATCTCCATCATGCCCGCGCCCTTGCCATCGATCTGCGCGGCTTGCGCCAATACCGCCCCCACCGTCACCACGCCCGTTCCGCCAACCCCGGTAATCACCACGTTATGCGTGCCGGCGATGACCGGCAGCGTCGGCTCTGGAATGTCAGGCAATTGCACGTCGCGGGATGCGGCTTTTTTGACCTTCGCGCCCTTGAGCGTGACAAAAGACGGGCAGAACCCCTTGATACAACTGAAATCCTTGTTGCAGGACGACTGGTCGATCGCCCGTTTTCGGCCCAGTTCGGTTTCCACCGGCGTGATCGACACGCAGTTCGACTGCACACCGCAATCGCCGCAGCCCTCGCAGACGTCGGTGTTGATGAACACCCGTTGATCGGGGTCGGGAAATTCACCGCGCTTGCGGCGGCGGCGCTTTTCGGCGGCGCAGGTCTGCACATAGATGATCGCCGAAACCCCTTGGGTCTTTGCGAACCGCTCTTGCACCGCCATCAGTTCCGCGCGTTCGAATTTCTCGATACCCTTGGGAAAGCCCGCGAAATCCACGTCTTCCTTTTCGTCATAGACCAGCGCGATGGGGCTGACGCCCATCGCATGGATTTCCCGCGCGATCTGATCCGCCGTAAGCCCGCCCTCGTTGTGCTGCCCACCGGTCATCGCCACCGCATCGTTGAACAGGATCTTGTAGGTGATGGTGGTGTTCGCCGCCAGGGCCGCGCGGATTGCCTGAACGCCCGAATGGTTATAAGTCCCGTCGCCCAGGTTCTGGAACATGTGGCCACGCTTGGAAAACGGCGCCTCGCCGATCCAGTTCGCCCCTTCGCCGCCCATATGGGTGAAACCCAGGGTCGAGCGGTCCATCCACTGCACCATGTAGTGACAGCCGATTCCGGCATAGGCACGGCTGCCCTCAGGCACTCTGGTCGATGAATTGTGCGGGCAGCCGGAACAGAAATACGGGACGCGCGTGGCAATCTCGGGGGCGTTGTCGGCGCGGCGCGCCTCGGCCAGCCGCGCCAGCCCGGCCCTGATCGCGTCGGTGTCGCGCCCTTCTTCCAGCAGGATCGCGCCCAGCTTTTCGGCGATCATCACAGGGTCCAGCGCGTAGCGGGTCGGGAACAGTTCAACCTGGCGGCCGTTTTGCCAGGTGTCGCCTTTGTGCCAGCCATAGACGCGCCGCCCGCGCCGGTCGTCGAAGATCGCTTCCTTGACCTGCACCTCGATCAGCTTGCGCTTTTCCTCGACGACGATGATCAGCGCCAGGTCTTCGGCCCATTCATGAAAGCTTTCCATGTCCAGCGGCCAGGTCTGACCCACCTTGTAGGTGGTGATGCCAAGGCGCTCGCAATCGGCTTCGTCGAGCCCCAGCAGGCCCAGCGCATGGACCAGATCCAGCCAGTTCTTGCCCGCCGCCACCATGCCGATCTTCGCGCCCGGCTTGCCCCAGACGCGGCGATCCATGCGGTTCGCGCGGCTGAAGGCCTCGGCGGCGAAGCGCTTGTAGTCGATCATCCGCGCTTCCTGTGCGACCGGGGTGTCGCCCAGCCGGATGTTCAACCCGCCCTGCGGCATCTTGAAATCCGGCAGCACGAACTGCATCCGGTGCGGATTGCCATCCACCACCGCCGTGGCCTCGACCGTGTCCTTCATGGTCTTGAGCCCCACCCAAAGCCCCGAAAAACGGCTGAGCGCATAGGCGTAATGCCCGTAGTCCAGAAGCTCCTGCACCCCGGCAGGCGAAACGACCGGCATATAGGCGTCGATCATCGCCCAGTCGGACTGGTGCAAGACGGTCGAGGATTCGCCGGTGTGATCGTCGCCCATCGCCATGATGACCCCGCCATGCCGGCTGGAGCCGGCCATGTTGGCGTGCTTCATCACGTCGCCGGTGCGGTCCACCCCTGGCCCCTTGCCATACCAAAGGCCGAACACGCCGTCATACTTGCCCTCGCCGAACATTTCGGCTTGCTGCGTGCCCCAGATTGCCGTGGCGGCCAGGTCTTCGTTCAGCCCGGGCTGAAACGTCACGCCCGCCGCGCTCAGCACCGGCTCGGCGCGCTGCATCTGCAAATCGACCGCCCCAAGCGGCGACCCGCGATACCCCGAAACATATCCGGCGGTATTCAGCCCCGCCGCCTTGTCGCGGGCGGCCTGTTGCAGCATCAGCCGGACCAGCGCCTGCGTGCCGTTCAACAGGACCGGGGATTTTTCGATATCGAAACGATCGTTCAGGGATATGGATTGCGTCGTCATGGGGCACCTCCGCAGCGGATGGATGACTGTCTTATCATACATGATTTTTTAGGTCACAATTGCTGACCTTCACGCCTTTGTCAGCAAAACTTTGCTTTATCGCAAACACTTTCTGCCCTAGATACACACATGGCCGTTTTGAGGCCCCGAAACGAAAGATTTGGTCTTGCTGGACTGGGACAAACTCAGAATCTTCCACGCGGTCGCCGACGCCGGCAGCCTGACCCATGCCGGCGATGCGCTGGGGCTCAGCCAATCGGCGGTCAGCCGACAGATTCGCGGGCTGGAGGAAAGCCTGGGCACGACCCTGTTTCACCGCCATGCGCGCGGCCTGATTCTGACCGAGCAGGGCGAATTGCTGTTCGACGCCACCCGCTCGATGTCGGCCCGCCTTGAAACCGCCTCGGCCCGCATTCGCGACAGCGAGGAAGAGGTGTTCGGCGAATTGCGTGTGACCACCACCACCGGATTCGGCACCCTGTGGCTGGCCCCGCGCCTGCCCGCTTTGTATGAGCGCTACCCCGACCTGAAGATCGACCTCATGCTGGAGGAGCGGGT
>CAJQNQ010000195.1 GCA_905479725.1 uncultured Paracoccaceae bacterium
CTGCATGATCCCGAACAGCGCGTGCCCGGGCCGGTCGCCGAACGCATCGCGCGACCGCTGCGCCCAGCGCATCGACAACCGCATCGACTTCGCCACCACCGTGTCGTCGGCGGGCAGTGCCGGGCATTCATCGAATGCCATCACGATATCCGAGCCCAGCAGACGCTGGATCTCCATCGAGCGTTCCGGCGTCAGCATGTGTTTCGAGCCGTCGATATGGCTGGAAAACGTCACGCCCTCTTCCGTCAGTTTGCGCAAGGACGCCAGCGACATCACCTGAAACCCGCCCGAATCGGTCAGGATCGGGCGTTCCCAGTTCATGAACCGGTGCAACCCGCCCAGCGCATGGATGCGCTCCGCCGTGGGACGCAGCATCAGGTGATAGGTGTTGCCCAGCAGAATATCGGCCCCCGTGGCGCGCACGCTTTCGGGCATCATCGCCTTGACGGTTGCCGCCGTGCCCACGGGCATGAAGGCCGGTGTGCGCACATCGCCGCGCGGCGTGCGAATGACGCCGGTGCGGGCCGCCCCGTCGGTCGCGTTCAACTGGAATTCAAACCGTTCTCTCATGTGCGTTCCTTCGCCCTTGCGCGCCCCCTCTACCGCGCCGCGCCAAAGCTTGCCAAGCCCCGAGGTAATCGGCAAAGATTGCAAGCAAAGGGGCACGCCATGAAAGACCTGCCGCAAGATCTGATCACACCGACGCTGCTGGACGGCGTGTTGACGCTGACCCTGGGCAACGGCAAGGCCCATGCCCTGTCGCAGGCCATGATCGCCGCGCTTTACGACGCCTTGCAGGGCGCGACCAGGGATCCGGACGTGCGGGTGATCGTGTTGCACGGGCCGGGCAGCATCTTCTGCGCCGGGCATGACCTGAAGGAAATCAAGCGCCATCGGCAGGATGCGGACAATGGCAAAGCCTATCTGACTCACCTGTTCCAGTCCTGCGCGCAGATGATGCTGACCCTGGCGACCTGCCCCAAGCCGACATTGGCGCGCGTCGAAGGGATCGCCACCGCTGCCGGACTGCAACTGGTTGCGTCCTGCGACATGGCCTTTGCCAGTGACACCGCGCGCGTCTGCCTGCCGGGTGTGCGCAATGGCGGGTTTTGCACGACACCCGCTGTCGCCGTGTCACGCGCTGTCGGGCACAGCCATTTGATGGAACTGATGCTGTCGGGCGAAGACCGGGGCGCCGACTGGGCGCTGCGTGCCGGACTGCTGAACGAGATTCTTCCCGCCGATGCCCTGCCCGACCGCGTGGAGGATTTCGCGCGCACCCTGGCGGGCCGCAATCTCGCCGCCATCGCGGCCGGAAAATCCGCGATCCTGGCGCAGCGGACGCTGGACCTGGAACAAGCCTACGCGCTGGCGACACCGGTGATGGTCGGGCATTTTCTGGATCCGGCCCGGCTTGCGCATGAAAAGGACGCGCTGTTCAAGCCAGAATAGCGCGATTCTGCCAGCAAACCCTTTACCCACCCCTCGCATAAACCTATATCTTCACTCAGGATTGGAATTTTGAGGGCCGCATGGACTCCGCATCACATCAGACCCCGGTCGAGGGCGCGCCCCTGATCGCCCCCTCGACGACCGAGCATCCGCTATACGACACCGTCGTCGAGGCCTGCCGCTCGATCTATGACCCGGAAATCCCTGTGAATATCTACGATCTGGGGCTGATCTACACGATCGCGATCAGCGACGAGAACGAGGTCGGCGTCGTCATGACCCTGACGGCCCCTGGCTGTCCGGTGGCGGGCGAGATGCCCGGCTGGGTGGCGGATGCGGTGGGCGCGGTGCCCGGTATCAAGGACGTCAACGTTGATATGACCTTCGATCCGCAATGGGGCATGGACATGATGTCCGATGAAGCCCGCCTTGAGTTGGGGTTCATGTAAGCACCATGTTCGGCATTCCCGGCAAATCCCCCATTACCATGACCGATGCCGCCGAACGGCATATCGCACGGCTGATGGCCAAGCAGGGCAAGATGGGCCTGCGCGTGGGCGTCAAGAAGGGCGGCTGCGCGGGCATGGAATATACCATGGAATTCGCCGACGAGATCGGCGCGCACGAGGAAGTGGTCGAACAAGGCGAGGCCCGCGTTCTGATCGCGCCGATGGCGCAGATGTTCCTGTTCGGCACGGAAATCGATTATCGGACGGGCCTTCTGGAAAGCGGCTTTCAGTTCCGCAATCCAAACGTATCGGATGCCTGCGGCTGCGGCGAATCGATCAAGTTCGACGATGTCGAGACGCTGAAAGCGCGGATGGACGCCACGAAAGCGGCGGAATAACGCGCTCAGACGCTGACACCAAACAGCCTGCCGATCGCCGCCGTCACCACCATGGCAAAGGTGCCCCACACCACAACCCGCACCACGGCCCGGCCAGCCGGGGCGCCACCGGCCCATGCTCCCAGATAGCCCAACAGCAGCATTGCCGCGATCGTCAGAACCAGAACCACCGGAATGATAAAGGCCGTTGGTGCAAGGATGGCCCCGGCCAGTGGGATCGCCGCGGCTATGCAAAACGTCAGCCCCGAGGACAGCGCCGCCTGCAACGGGTTGGCCGACAGATGGTCTGTCAGGCCCAATTCATCGCGCAGATGGGCGGCGAGCGCATCCTTCTCGGTCAATTCCCGGGCCACGACCAACGCCGTTTCCGGGCTCAACCCGCGCGCCTCGTAAATTGCCACCAATTCGCGCAGTTCATCCTCGGGCATCATGTCCAGCGCCCGGCGCTCGCGCGCGATATCGGCGCGCTCGATGTCGGATTGCGACGACACCGACACATACTCGCCCGCCGCCATCGACATCGCCCCCGCGACCAGCCCGGCAACCCCGGCGATCAGCACCGCCGATCGATCGGGCGTCGCCGCGGCCACCCCGACGATCAGGGACGAGACCGACACGATCCCGTCATTGGCGCCCAGAACCGCCGCCCGCAGCCAGTTGCTGCGGTTCAGAAAATGGGGGTCATCGATATGCGCGGGCGAACTGGTCATGACGCCTTGGTCCTGTCTTTTCGGGTTTGTCCGGGCGCCCGTCACTCGGGCAGGATGCGCACCGCCCCCTTGGCCGCCGACGAGGCCAGCAGCGCATAGGCCTTCAGCGCCGTCGACACCGCCCGCGTGCGAGCCTCGGTGGGCTTCCAGGGCAACGGCCCCTTCGCCGCGCGGCGCGCGTCCAGCGTTGCCTGATCGACCGCCAGGTGGATGCCCCGGTTGGGAATGTCGATCTCGATCCGGTCGCCGGTCTCGACCAGCCCGATCAGGCCACCCTCGGCCGCCTCGGGGCTGACATGGCCGATAGACAGGCCCGAGGTGCCC
>CAJQNQ010000196.1 GCA_905479725.1 uncultured Paracoccaceae bacterium
CAAGTGGTTCAAGGGCCATCTGCATTTGGTCTATAGGGCAAAGAGGCTAGCCTAGCCTGGCGGGGTGGTCGGCAAGGGCGTGATTAACTCACCCAAAATTGAAAACCGGACCTTCGCGCACAATGCAGCGAAACAGGAAAAAGAGCCCACATTGTGACTTCGATTTTTGTGCTGCGTGCGCTCGCAGCGCGAAAATCGCTGCAGGGGCAAAAGGACTTGCGTTGTTAGGGCATGCAAAAAGCGGTCATCCATACCGCCGATAGAAAGCTGTTTCGCCTCGCTTGGGGGAGAGCCTATAGTCGCGGCTCACCACCTCTTTCACAGCCCAATTTCGGAAACAGTCAGAACAGGTCGCCTGAGATCATTTATCCATTTGACGTATATACGCGATCAATCTAACCATAGAGGCTCAACTGTTGGGGTGCCCTATCGGGGCTGAGATGCACACGCTGCGAACCCATTGAACCTGAACCGGTTAGGACCGGCGGAGGGAACAGCTTGCGGAGCGCTCATCCGCATTGGCCTTTCCCCTCGTTGCCCTCCTGATCCCTGAACCAAGGGGCTGCGACATGGTGGCTAAGGCGTTGACGATTGCAGGGTCCGATTCCGGTGGCGGGGCTGGTATTCAGGCGGACCTTAAGGCGTTTTCGGCGATGGGCGTCTATGGCGCCTCTGTGGTGACGGCGGTGACCGCGCAGAACACGCAAGCCGTGACGGCCATTCACCCGGTACCCGACGACGTGGTTGTGGCGCAAATCAGGGCCGTTCTGGATGACATCGAAATTGACGCGATCAAGATCGGAATGCTTGGTACGCCTTCGCTGATCGCAGCGGTGGCGGATGCGCTGGCTGACTACGATGGGCCGATTGTGCTGGACCCGGTGATGGTCGCCAAATCAGGGGACACGTTGCTGGCCGATAACGCGATTGACGCGTTGGCGTCGTTGCTGTTTGGCCGCGCCACCCTGCTGACGCCGAACTTGCCTGAAGCTGCGAAACTGGTCGGCGAAGGCAGCGCCGACGCACAGGCGAGCGCGCTTTTGGAGCTTGGCGTCAACGCGGTTTTGATGAAGGGCGGGCATGCGGATGGGGCGGTTTGCACGGATCAGCTTGTCTCGCACACAGGCATGCAGGAGTTTGTGGCCCCGCGCGTGAACACCCGCAACACACACGGCACGGGATGCTCCTATTCCTCTGCCATCACAGCGGGGTTGGCGCAGGGAATGGCATTGAGCGATGCCGTGGAGCGGGCCCATAGGTGGCTGCATCAGGCGATCTTGCATGCGGATGAATTGAATGTCGGGCAAGGCCATGGGCCGGTTCACCACTTTCACGCGTTATGGAAATGAGCAGTCTTTTCACCATCATTGGCGGTGGCGTGTGTGGTCTTGCCATAGCTGCGGAATTGTCGTCACGCGGCGCTCAGGTTACGGTCATCGATCCAAAAGGCGCGCCCGGCGATCATGCCTGTTCGTGGTGGGCAGGCGGCATGCTGGCGCCTGATTGCGAAGGGGTCAGCGCTGAGCCTGAGATCGTGCGCCAAGGCCGCAAGGCCGCCGGGTGGTGGGAAAACCAAGGGGCGTCCGTGTGTCACAAGGGCACGCTGGTTGTCGCGCTCAACCGAGACCAAAGCGATCTGGCAACCTTTGCACGGCGTGCGCCAAGTGCGGCCACCCTGTCGAAAGGGCAGGTCGCCGAGCAGGAGCCGTATCTTGCGGAGCGCTATTCCAAGGCGCTCTTTTTGGCAGATGAGGGGCATCTTGACCCGCGCGCGACCCTGACGGCTTTGCATGCGAGGCTTGCGAAACAGGGCGTGCGTTTTAGCGATGAGATCACAGGTCAGGCAATTGACTGCCGCGGCCTTGCGGCGCGTGACACGCTGACGGATTTGCGCGGCGTCAAAGGCGAGATGCTTGTGGTGCGCTGCCCTGATGTCACGCTGTCGCGGCCCGTTCGGCTGCTTCACCCACGGTTTCCACTTTATATTGTGCCGCGCGGCGACGGGGTGTTCATGCTGGGTGCCACCCAGATTGAAACAGGCGAGCGGAACCGCGCTACCCTGCGCTCTGTCATGGAACTGATGAATGCGGCCTACGCCCTGCACCCCGCTTTTGGTGAGGCAGAGCTGCTGGAGGTCGGCGTCGATGCCCGGCCCGCCTTTCCCGACAACCAGCCTCGTATTCGGCGGATCAGGGATGTGATTTATGCAAATGGCCTGTTCCGGCACGGGTTCCTGCTTGCACCTGCCTTGGCGCAGATGACGGCGGATTTGGTGTTGGACGGCAAGATACCGGAGGTTTGGTATGAAGATCATCGTGAACGGTGAGACGCTTGAGACCGGCGCGCCCACGCTGGTGGCGCTGCTGGACGAGCTTGGAAAAGGCGATGCCAAGGTGGCCACGTCCGTCAACGAGGCCTTCGTGCCCAAGCATCAGCGCGTCGATCACAGCTTGCAGGATGGGGACCGCGTGGAAATCGTCGCCCCCCGACAAGGAGGATAAAATGCCTACGTTTTACGGCACCGAAGTGACGTCCCGGCTGATGCTGGGCACTGCGCAATATCCGTCGCCTGCGGTTCTGGCGGAGGCGTTTCGCCGCTCCGGCGCAGGGATCGCGACGGTGTCCGTGCGCCGCGAAGCAGGCGGCGAGCAGGCGGGGCAGGATTTCTGGGCATTGATCCGCGATCTGGGCGTTGCGGTGCTCCCCAACACTGCAGGCTGCTATTCTGTCCGCGAGGCCGTGACCACAGCGCAGATGGCGCGGGAGCTGTTTGACACCAACTGGATCAAGCTGGAGGTCATCGGCCATGCGGACACGCTGCAACCGGACCCGTTCGGCCTTGTCGACGCGGCGGCACAGCTGGCCGAGGACGGGTTCGAGGTCTTTCCCTATTGCACCGAAGATCTGGTGCTCTGCGAACGCCTGGTTGAGGTCGGCTGCAAAGTGTTGATGCCATGGGGTGCCCCTATCGGCACGGGGCTGGGTTTGAATAATATCTACGGATTGCGCAGCTTGCGGGCGCATTTCCCAGACGTTCCTTTGGTCGTCGATGCGGGTCTTGGCCTGCCATCACAAGCCGCTCACGCGATGGAACTGGGCTATGACGCGGTTTTGCTGAACACCGCCGTTGCAAAGGCAGGTGACCCTGCCGCGATGGCGCAGGCTTTTGGCCTTGCGGTTGAAGCTGGTGCGCTGGCAGCACACGCCGATCCGATGGACGCGCGCGATATGGCCGCGCCGTCGACCCCTGTCTTTGGAAAGGCCATGCTATGACCCTGCCGCGTTTTTACCCGATTTTCGACGATGTGGCATGGCTGCGGCGGATGCTGCCTTTGGGGGTCAAGCTGGTGCAGATGCGCCTGAAGGACAAACCTCAGGAGGACCTCCGTGCCCAGCTGCGCGAGGCCCGTGACCTCTGCGCGGCCCATGGTGCGGTGCTGGTGATCAATGACCATTGGCAGCTGGCAATTGAGTTGGGCTGTGACTGGGTGCATCTGGGCCAAGAAGACCTTGACGAGGCGGATGTTACGGCGATCCGGGCTGCGGGTCTGAAGCTGGGGATCTCTACCCATGACAAGGCCGAGCTGGCCCGCGCGCTGGCGTTGCAGCCTGACTATATAGCCCTTGGCCCAATCTACCCGACGATACTGAAAAAGATGAAATGGCATCAACAGGGCATTGAAAAGCTGTGCGTGTGGAAGGCACTTGTGGGGGACATCCCTCTGGTTGCTATTGGCGGGATGAGCACCGAGCGCGCGCCGGGGGCATTTGAGGCCGGGTCGGACGTGGTCTCAGCCGTGACGGACATCACGTTGCACGATGATCCAGAGGGCCGCATTAGGGACTGGCTTGAGGTTTGCGGATGAGCCGCTACGCCCGACAAATGGCGGTCTTGGGGGATGGCGCACAGGACCTGTTGTCGGGGGCCCGCGTCCTTGTGATCGGTGGCGGCGGTTTGGCCGCCCCGGTGATGCAATACCTCGTGGGCGCGGGTGTCGGACATATTCGCATCGCGGATGCAGATGTCGTAAGCCTGTCCAATCTCCACCGCCAAACGCTGTTTTGTGAGACGGATATTGGCCAGCCAAAGGTTGATGTGATCGCGCGCACGATGAGCGCGTTGAACCCTGACACAACAATCGCCCCTGTGAACCAGCGCGTTGACCCTTCAAACATCGCAGCCCTTGCTGAGGGCATGTCGTTGATCTTGGATTGCGCCGACAGTTTCGCGGTCAGCTACATCGCGTCCGATCATTGCCTGCTTACGGGCCAGCCACTGATCAGCGCCAGCGTGGTGGGGCGCGACGGCTATGTCGGTGGCTTTTGCGGCGGCAAGCCGGGGCTGCGGGCCGTGTTTCCGGACCTACCGGACCAGCTTGGATCTTGCGACACAGACGGCGTGCTGGGGCCAAGCGTCGGTGTCATCGGCAGCCTTCAGGCCCAAATGGCGATGGCGATCCTGACGGGTGATATGCGCGGCTTGGGTCAGCTTGTGACCTACGACGCCACCACGCTGCGGTTCGGCGGGTTCCGCTTTGACACAGCCGATGATCCCGCGCCCAACCCTGCTTTCATTGCTCCGACTAACGTCACCTCAAGCGATTTTCTGATCGACCTGCGCGCGCGAGGCGAACCCGGCCCGGACCTGCCGTACGCGACGCGTCATGCCGTAACCGACTTTGGGCCACATGGCCCCACACCAGACAAAAACCAACGCGCCGTTCTGGCCTGTCGGTCGGGCCTGCGCGCCTGGCAGGCGGCGGACCGGCTTTCACAACACTGGCAGGGCGAGATCAAACTTCTCGCGCTGGGAAACTAAGGAGACCCCTATGAAATACCTCATCACGGCAGCGGCCCTATTGGTCGCGTCACCTGCGCTGGCCCAAGACAAGATGACCTTACTGCTGGACTGGTTCATTAACCCCGATCACGGCCCGATCATCGTGGCCGAAGAGCTGGGCTATTTCGCCGACCAAGACCTTGAGGTCGAAATCATTCCCCCCGCTGACCCGTCCGCGCCGCCGAAACTGGTTGCGGCTGGCCAAGGCGACATTGCCGTCAGCTATCAACCCAGTCAGCATTTGCATGTGGCCGAAGGTTTGCCGCTGATCCGCGTCGGCACACTAGTGGCAACACCGCTGAACTGCCTCTTGGTTCTGAAAGACGGCCCCATTCAGGAGATCAGCCAGCTGAAGGGCGGCACGATCGGCTTCTCTGTTGCGGGTGTGGAAGAGGCCGTTCTAAGCGCGATGCTCGGCCGCCACGGCGTCGCGCTGGATGATGTGGAGATGGTCAATGTGAACTTCTCGCTCAGCCCGTCGCTGATGTCGGGTCAGGTTGACGCGGTCATCGGGGCCTACCGCAATTTCGAGCTGAACCAGATGGAGATTGAGGGCGTTGAGGGCCGCTGTTTTTATGTCGAGGAAGAAGGCGTACCGACCTATGACGAGCTAATCTATGTGGCGAACCCCGACCGGATGGATGCGGGGCAGGTCCGCCGTTTCCTGCGCGCCACAGAACTGGCCACGCAGTACATCGTGAACAACCCAGACGCGTCTTGGGAGCTGTTCAAAGGCTACGCGCCTGAGCTGGACGATGAACTGAACGCAAAGGCATGGGTCGACACACTGCCGCGCTTTGCCCTGCGCCCCGAAGCGCTGGATGAAGGCCGCTACACGCGGTTCGAGGCGTTTCTTGCCGAAAGCGGTTTGGTCGACGGCACGCGCCCTGTCTCGGCACTTGCCGTCGATCTGGGGGCAGAATGACCTACGGAAAAACCTTTGCGGCTTGGCGGGATAATACCCCCGTCTGGCACGCCTATACCCGTCACGCGTTTGTTCAGGGCTTGGGCGACGGCACGCTGCCGCCCGAAGCGTTTCTGCATTACCTCAAGCAGGATTACGTCTTTCTGATCCACTTTTCCCGCGCCTGGGCGTTGGCGATCACCAAGGCCGACACGGTTGAGGAAATGCGCTTGGCGGCGGGCACCGTCAACGGGTTGATCAACGAAGAAATCGCCCTGCACATCAAAACCTGCGCCGCAGCTGGGATTGATGAGGCGACGCTGTTTGCCACGCAAGAACGACAAGAAAACCTAGCCTATACCCGCTATGTGCTAGACGCGGGTCATTCGGGCGATCTGCTAGATCTGCTGGCGGCGTTGGCTCCATGCGTCATGGGTTACGGTGAGATCGGCACGCATTTGGCTACCGCCAAATCGTCGGACACCTATGCAGACTGGATCAACACCTACGCGAGCTCCGAGTACCAGCAGGTCTGCCACGATGTGGGCGTGCTGATTGATGGTGCCGTTGCGCGGCGTATTGGCGATGACCCAACCACCAGCCCCCGCTGGGCGAGGCTTCAGACGCGGTTTGCAATGGCCACGCAGCTGGAGGTCGGGTTTTGGGACATGGGGCTTGATCCGTGAACCAGCCCTTGCGGATGACAGGATCAGCGGCAATCGGCGACACGCCGATCTTTTCAAATCTGGACCTGACTCTGAAACCGCAAAGCTGGACCTGCCTCTTGGGGGCCAGTGGCGTTGGCAAATCCACGGTGCTGCGCCTGTTTGCGGGACTGGCCGAAGGCGTCACGTTTGACGGAGCGCTCTCCGATCCCGGTCGCGTTGCGATGATGGCACAGCAGGATTTACTTATGCCGTGGCTTAGCGTGTTGGACAACGTCCTGCTGGGCGCGCGGCTGCGGGGTGCCGGCCCGGATCATAGCCTTGCGCGTGACAGGCTGGCACAGGTCGGATTGGCGGATCACGCGGATAAAATGCCATCAGCCCTATCGGGTGGCCAACGCCAACGCGTCGCCCTGGCACGCACCTTGATGGAAGACCGCGCAGTTGTGTTGCTGGATGAGCCGTTTTCCGCACTCGACGCGCTGACCCGCGCACAGATGCAGGAATTAACTGCAGAACTACTGGCCGGACGCACGGTGCTGCTGGTCACCCATGACCCCAACGAGGCCGCGCGATTAGGTCAGACCATCCTGATCATGACGCCCACAGGGCTTGTTGATATCGCCGCCCCGACCTCCCCCATCCCGCGCGACATACATGCCGCTGACGTGCTGCGCGCGCAGGCCAACCTTTTTGACCACCTTCGGAGACCGACATGAGCGCCACCCAACATTTGCAATCGCTTGTCGCCGAGGACTGGCACGCCGCGACGCATCACGCCTTTACCAATGCCTTGGCCGACGGGACCCTGAGCCGCGACAAGATGGCGGGCTACCTGCAACAAGATTACCAGTTTATCGAAGGGTTCGTGCGGCTGCTGGCCTCGGCTGTGGCGCATGCACCCAGCTTGGCCGATGCCGTGCCTGGCGCGCAGTTTCTGGGGCTGATTTGTGGCCCGGAAAACACCTATTTCCTGCGATCCATGGAAGCGCTTGAGGTGCCATCCGCCGCCCCGGCCGCCCCTGACACGGTCGCGTTCCAACAGCTGATGGATCAGGCGCGCCGTTCGGGCCGCTACGAGATCATGCTGTCGGTTTTGGTGGTCGCCGAATGGATTTATTTTGACTGGGCCTCACCGTTTGAAGACCACGCAGAGGAGTTGCCGTTTTGGCTGGGGGAGTGGATTACTTTGCATTCTGGCGACGGATTTACGCAGGTCGTGGCCTATTTGCGCGGCCAGCTGGATCAAGCGTGGGACACGCTCGATGACGCCGCCCGCGCTGACGTCACCGGGACCTTCGCGCAAGCGGTCCGTCTGGAACGCGCCTTTTTTGATGCGTCCTGGGCTGGCTTTACGGTCGAAAAATGACCGGTTGGCGGGCCGGGATCGCGGCGACATGTTTGATGCTGGCGCTGTGGCAAACGGTGATCTGGTCCACGGGCGTCGCCCGCTTCATTTTGCCGCCGCCCGCCTTGGTTGCGCAGACCATCTGGGACAGCCGCGCCCTTTTGGCGGAACATGCGGTGATCACGATGGCCGAGGTGCTGATCGGCCTCCTGCTGGGTGCGGCCCTTGGGTTTGTGTCGGCGATCGGGCTGGTGGCCTCCCCCACGGCGCGCGCGCTGGTGCGGCCCATCTTGGTCTTTAGTCAATCTGTTCCGGTCTTTGCCTTGGCACCGATTCTGACCCTTTGGCTGGGCTTTGGGCTGTGGTCCAAGATCACCATGGCCCTGATCATCATCTATTTCCCGGTGACTTCCTCCTTTTTCGACGCGCTCATGCGGACGAACCGTGACTGGATCGGTTTGGCAAAGGTCATGGGCGCGAGCCCCGCGCGGATCATGTGGCATATCCGGGTCCCTGCGGCCTTACCGGGCTTTGCCTCTGGGCTGCGGCTGGCGGCGGTCTACGCACCCATCGGCGCGATCATTGGCGAATGGGTCGGGGCCTCAAAGGGCTTGGGATATCTGATGCTTCTGGCAAATGGC
>CAJQNQ010000197.1 GCA_905479725.1 uncultured Paracoccaceae bacterium
CGGCCCGATGCCGTCCAGCGCGATCTGCACCGTCAGAAACGATCCACCCCAGATCACGCCCAGCGCGAAGATCTCGATCCAGTTGATCGGGGTCGGACGGGACGGCGCGTCAATGGCGGTCATGGTGGAAAGACCCTCGGGGCATCGGTCCGGGCTGGTTCGCACGGATGGTGACCCTGCGCAAGGCTGGGTGGCCTCCCCCCTCGCCAACACGGGTTTGGCGTGGCATTGTCGGGTCTGGAACACGCGGAGCACCATGGCAATGCCGGACGGCGGCAGCACATCCTCGGAGCTTGATATCGCCGGGATCGCCGCAGACATGCGGTTGCGTGCGGCGGCGTTCATCGTCACGCTTTATGGCGACGCCGTCGCGCCGCGCGGCGGCGAGGTCTGGATCGGCACCATCATCGAAACCTGCGCGCGGGTCGGCATTTCGGAAACCCTGGTGCGCACGGCCGTATCGCGCCTTGTTGCCGCGCGGCAGCTGGAGGGGCGGCGGCGCGGGCGGCGCAGCTTCTATCGCCTGACCGACGGCGCGCGCACTGATTTTGACGTGGCGGCGGCGCTGATCTACGGGCCGCCCGATAACTGCGACTGGCGCTTCACCTGGCTGGGCGAGGGGCAGGACGATACGATGGCGCGGCTGGAACAACTGGGGCATGTGCGTCTGCGTCCGGGTATGACGGTCGGACCGGCACGCGGGCCGGTGCCCGCCGGCATGGTGGTGTTCGACGCTGCGCCTGAGGGGGCAGAGGCCCGACTGGCGGAAATGGCGCAGGATTTGTGGACGCTGGAGCCGCACGCGCAGGCCTATCGCGCGCTGATCGACCGGTTTCAGCCGGCCCTGGCGCAGGTCGATCATCTGGGCGAGGCGCAAGCGCTGTCTCTGCGCCTGTTGCTGGTGCACGCATGGCGGCAAGCCTTGCTGCGTGACCCCCGCCTTCCCGCAAAGGCCTTGCCGGATGACTGGCCTGGTCACGCAGCGCGCGATATGTTCGCGGCGCTTTATGCGGCGCTGTGTCCGAAGGCCGAATCACATATTGCGCAGCACTTTCAGGGTTGCGACGGCGTCCTGACCCCGACTCTGCCCAATCTCATCCGCCGTCGGCTTGAAACCTTGAAAAAACGGGGGATTTCGCAATGAATCCAAGGAAAGCGCAGTCGACGATCGCCGCCAAAACATCACACGTATAGCGAAAATTTTGATTGATTTGTGATGCTTTGGGTTTTATATAGTGACCGAACGGTCAGGGAATGCCGGTGCCATGCACCACCCCTGCATCGTCCAGAATGGGAGGCCGAACCGAATGTATGCACAGATGGTCAAGTCCGAGGCGACGAATGACGATCCCGAAAAGCTGGCCGCTTTTCAGGCGCGCATCGACGCGGGCGAAAAGATCGAGCCCAAGGACTGGATGCCCGAGGGCTATCGCAAGACGCTGATCCGCCAGATCGGCCAGCACGCCCATTCCGAGATCGTCGGACAATTGCCCGAGGGCAACTGGATCACCCGTGCGCCGACGCTGGAGCGCAAGGCGATCCTGCTGGCCAAGGTGCAGGACGAAGCCGGGCATGGCCTGTATCTGTATTGCGCCGCCGAAACGCTGGGCGTGAGCCGCGATGACCTGACCGAGCAATTGCTGTCCGGCCGCATGAAATATTCCTCCATCTTCAACTATCCGACCTTGAACTGGGCCGATATTGGCGCGGTCGGCTGGCTGGTTGATGGCGCGGCGATCATGAACCAGGTGCCGCTGCAACGCACCAGCTTCGGCCCCTACAGCCGCGCGATGATCCGCATCTGCAAGGAGGAATCGTTCCACCAGCGGCAGGGCTACGACCTGATCCGGGTGATGGCGCAGGGTTCGGACGAGCAAAGGGCGATGGCGCAGGATGCCTTGAACCGCTTCTGGTATCCGTCGCTGATGATGTTCGGCCCGTCCGACAAGGACAGCGTGCATTCCACGCAGTCGATGGCGTGGAAGATCAAGATCAACACCAATGACGAGCTGCGCCAGAAATTCGTCGATCAGACGGTGCCGCAGGCGCATTACCTGGGCCTGACGATCCCGGACGAGGGGTTGGTGTGGAACGAGGCCAAGGGCGGCTGGGATTTCAGCGAACCCGACTGGTCGGAATTCTACGAGGTGCTCAAGGGTAACGGGCCGTGCAACACCGACCGGATGGAGGCGCGGCAAAAGGCCTGGGCCGACGGTCAGTGGTTCCGCGACGGACTGATGGCGCATGCCAACAAAGCGGCCGCCCGGCGCAAGGCCGCGAAGGTCGCGGCCGAATAAGGACCGGGGCAGGGGTCGTTGCCCCCTCTTCGGACCCGCCTACGGCGGGACCGAATTCACCCCCAGGATACTTGGGGACAGATGATGAGGGGATGTGTCATGTCAAACGAATGGCCGCTTTGGGAAGTGTTTATCCGGGGTCAGCATGGCCTCAATCACCGGCATGTCGGCAGCCTGCACGCGCCCGACGCCGAGCTGGCCATGCGCCACGCGCGCGACGTCTACACGCGGCGCAATGAAGGGGTCAGCATCTGGGTTGTGCCCTCGTCCGAAATCACCGCGTCGGCCCCGTCCGACAAGGGGCCGCTGTTCGAGCCGTCGAATGCCAAGGTCTACCGGCACCCGACATTTTACGACATTCCCGATGAAGTGGGGCATATGTGATGGCCCCCGCAATGTCTGACATCATGACGCCTGATGCGGCGGAGCTGGCCAAGGATGCACCGGGCGAGGGGCGCGCGCCGCTGGCCGAGGGCACGGCGGAGCACGACTTGTTCATCGGCCTGGCAAGACTGGGCGATAACACGTTGATATTGGGGCACCGTGTGTCCGAATGGTGCGGTCATTCGCCGGTCCTGGAAGAGGATATCGCCCTGGCCAACATGGCGCTGGACCTGATCGGCCAGACGCAGTTGTGGCTGGGCCTTGCGGGCGAGGTTGAAGGCGCGGGGCGCGACGCGGATGCGCTGGCCTTTCGCCGCGATGCCTGGGACTTTCGCAACATCCTGCTGGTCGAGCGCCCGAACGGCGATTTCGGCCAGACGCTGATGCGGCAATTCCTGTTCGATGCCTGGCACGCGCCGATGCTGACGGCGCTGGAGGGATCGTCTGACGATCGCATTGCCGACATCGCGCGCAAGGCGGGCAAGGAAGTGGCCTATCATATCGAGCGCTCGGCCGATCTGGTGATCCGGCTGGGCGACGGGACCGAGGAGAGCCGCGCGCGCATGCAAACGGCGCTGGACACACTCTGGCCCTATGTCGGCGAGATGTTCATCGGGGATGTCACCGATGCGCGCCTGGCCAGCGCCGGGATCATGCCCGCGCCGGAAAGCCTGCGCAGCGCGTGGGACGCGAGCGTCGATCAGGTGCTGGCCGAGGCCACGCTGACACGACCCGAGAGCACCTTTGCCCACAAGGGCGGCAGGCAGGGCCGGCATACCGAGCATATGGGGCATCTGCTGGCCCCGATGCAGTGGCTGCAACGCGCCTATCCCGGCGCCCGGTGGTAATGGGATGGTGGCCGGTGTCGATCAGGTCTGGGCGTGGTTGGGCGAAGTTCCGGACCCGGAAATCCCGGTCATCAGCCTGACCGACCTGGGGATCATCCGGGGTGTCGCCTATCAGGGCGATACGCTGGTGGTGACCGTCACGCCGACCTATTCCGGTTGCCCGGCTACCAGTGTCATCAATTTCGAGATCGCCAAGAAGCTGCGCGACAACGGCGTCAGCGATCTGCGGCTCGAACGGCAACTGTCGCCGCCCTGGACGACCGACTGGATAACGCCCGAGGCGCGCGCCGCGTTGAAAGCCTATGGCATTGCCCCGCCGATTGACGGCACCGCCGCCGACGGGGTGATTGCCGGGCGCATCGCGCGCCTGTCGGGCGACAACCTTCGGGTGGAATGCCCGCGCTGCGGATCGACAGCGACCGAAAAGGTCAGCCAGTTCGGTTCAACCCCGTGCAAGGCCAGTTACCGCTGCACCGACTGCCTTGAACCCTTCGACTATTTCAAATGTATCTGAGGCACCCATGGCCCGTTTCCTGCCCCTTGAAGTGACCGATGTTCGCCAGGACACCCGCGATGCGGTGGTCGTCACCCTGCGCCCGCGCGATCAGGATGCCGCGCAGTTCGCCTTCACGCAAGGTCAGTATCTGACCTTCCGCCGCGCGTTCGACGGCGAGGAATTGCGCCGCTCGTATTCGATCTGCGCCGGCCTGGACGAGGGACTGTTAAAGGTTGGCATCAAGCGCGTGGATGGCGGCGCCTTCAGCACCTGGGCCAATGAAAACCTGTCGCCCGGCGAGGTGCTGGAAGCCATGCCGCCGATGGGCAATTTCCACCTGCCGCTGGATGGGACCAAATCCCGCCACTACCTGGGATTTGCTGGCGGATCCGGGATCACGCCGGTTCTCTCGATACTGAAAACCGTCCTCGCACGGGAGCCGAAATCGCGCTTCACGCTGGTTTATGCCAACCGGCAGGTCAGTTCGATCATGTTCCGCGAGGACCTGGAGGATCTCAAGAACACCTATCTGGGGCGCCTGTCCGTGCTGCATGTGCTGGAAGCCGAGGCGCAGGATATCGACCTGTTCACCGGGCTGGTGGATGCCGACAAGATGAACGCGCTGTTCGCCAATTGGGTGGACGCCGGCGATGTGGACGCGGCGTTTATTTGTGGACCCGAGCCGATGATGCTGACCATCGCGCGCAGCCTGAAGGAGCACGGGCTGAGCGACGACCGGATCAAGTTCGAACTGTTCGCCAGCGGTCAGCCGGGACGCGCCGCGCACAAGGCCGTCAGCAAGACCGCCGACAGCGGCGAGGCCTGCGATGCCACCGTCACGCTGGACGGGACGACGCGCGCCTTTCGCATGCCCAAGACCGGTGAAAGCCTGCTGGACGCGGCGCTGGCCAACAATCTGGACGCGCCCTATGCCTGCAAGGCCGGGGTCTGTTCGACCTGCCGGGCCAAGGTGCTGGAAGGCGAGGTGGAGATGCACACCAACCATGCGCTGGAAGACTACGAGGTGCGGCAAGGCTATGTGCTGACCTGCCAATGCTATCCGCTCAGCGACCGTGTGGTCGTCAGCTACGATCAGTAAGGGACCCTTGCGATGACCGACATGTCGATTGATGACTATCTTGCTCATGGGGGCAAGCTGACCTCGCCGGGCAATGTGCCCGCGCGCTACCGTGGTGAGTTGTTGCGCCTGATGGCCTCGTTCGTGGACAGCGAACTGGCGGCTTCGGCCGGGTTCGCGGACACGATCAACGACGCGCCGGGCATCAAGAGTCGCATCGCCGCCGCGCGAATCGTGCTGGAAAAGGCCGATCATGCTGAAAAAGTGCTCAAGCTGATGGCCGAGTTCGGGGTCGATACTGCCCGTTACGAGGGGGTGCATCCCTGGGCCGCGCGTGTGAGCCGGGATGCCGATCTGGGCGCGACGCGGCAGGGTGGCGACATGCGCCTGTCGGTGTTTCATTACCCGTTGCAGGGCTGGGTGGATGCCGTGGTGATGAATGTCATGCAGGGCTTGGCGGCCAAGGTGCAGATCGGTGAGATGGCGCAGGTCAGCTACCAGCCGCTGGCCGAAGTGTTTCGCGCCATCGCGCCCGTCGAAGCCCGTCACGCCGAATTGGGCCTGGAAGGGCTGAGCCATATCATCGGCAGCCAGGGGGGGCGCGCCGCTGCCCTGGACAGCATCGCCTACTGGCGCCCGCGAGTTGCCGCCGGGTTCGGCGAAGCCAATTCGGCGCGCTATGAACGCCTGGCGCGGCTGGGCCTGCGCCACCGCACGAATGAGGCGTTGCTGGCCGAATGGGACGCAACCCTGGATGCACGGCTGGCCGATCTGACCTTGACCTGAGCCGAACTGACCCGTTCCCGAAAGGATACCCGATGACCGCGCACACCCCGTATCGGCTGAAAAGCTACATCTGCGGCGCCTGGAATGCGGGCGCCGGTGATGGCGTCGAGTTGCTCGACGCGGGCACCGGCGCGGTGGTGGCAACGATCGACGCCAGCGGCATCGACATGGCCGAGGCGCTGGCGTTCGGGCGCGGTTCCGGTGGCGCGCTTCAGGCGATGACCTTCCATGAACGCGCCGAGATGCTGAAGGCGCTGGGCAAGGCGCTGAACGACCACAAGGCCGAACTTCACGCACTGTCGCTGGCCACCGGGGCCACGCCGCGCGACGGGCAGGTGGATATCGAAGGCGGGATCCAGACGCTGTTCGCCTATTCGGGCAAGGGGCGGCGCGAATTGCCCAACACCCGGGTTCTTGTCGAAGGCGACCACGAACCCCTGTCGCGCGACGGCAGTTTCGGCGCCCAGCATATCCTGACCCCGCTGCGCGGTGTGGCGGTGCATATCAACGCGTTCAACTTCCCGTGTTGGGGGATGCTGGAAAAGCTGGCGCCGACGCTGCTGGCCGGCGTGCCCGCGATCATCAAGCCCGCCAGCCAGACCGCTTATCTGACCGAACTGATGGTGCGGCGCATCATCGATAGCGGTATCCTGCCCGATGGCGCGCTGCAACTGGTCTGCGGTTCGGTGGGCGATCTGCTGGATCACGTGACCGGACAGGACGTGGTGACCTTCACGGGGTCGGCGGCGACCGGGCGGATGCTGAAAGCCCATCCACGCCTTGTCGCAGAATCCACCCGCTTCACGATGGAGGCCGACAGCCTGAACGCCTGCGTTCTGGGTCCGGATGCCGGGCCCGGCTCGCCCGAGTTCGATCTGTTCATCAAGGAAGTTACCCGCGAGATGACGGTCAAGGCGGGCCAGAAATGCACCGCCATCCGCCGGGCCCTGGTGCCCCGCGCGCAGGTGCAGGCGGTGACTGGGGCGCTGGCGGCGTCGCTGGCTAAAATGGGCGTGGGCCTGCCCGGCGACGAGGCAACGCGCATGGGCGCGCTGGCATCGCTGGCGCAGCGCGACGAGGTGCGGGCGCGGATCAGGGATCTGTCAGCGGAGGCCGAGATCGTCCTGGGCAACCCCGATGCGGTGAAAGTGACCTCTGGTGACCCGGAGGCGGGCGCCTTCCTGAACCCGGTGGTGCTGTATTGTGACGCGCCGGGTGCGGCGCAGGCCGTGCATGACGTGGAGGCTTTTGGCCCGGTCAGCACGCTGATGCCCTATGACGATCTGGACGAGGCGGTGGCGCTGACCCATCGTGGCAAGGGTTCTTTGGTGGCGTCGGTCTTTACCGATGATCCGGCGGTCGCTGAGGCGGCGGTAATCGGCATGGCGCCGTTTCACGGGCGCATCCTGATCGGCAACCGGGTCAGCGCGAAATCCTCGACCGGGCATGGCGCGCCCTTGCCCAATCTTGTTCATGGCGGGCCGGGTCGCGCGGGCGGGGGCGAGGAGATGGGCGGCATTCGCGGCGTGACGCATTTCATGCAGCGCACGGCGGTTCAGGGCGCGCCGGCGATGCTGTCGGCCGTCACGGGGCGCTGGCTGGAAGGGGCCCCGACGCGCGCCGACATCCACCCGTTCCGCAAATCCGTGGCCGAGTTGCGCATCGGCGACCAGTTGGTCACCGATACGCGCAAGGTCACGCTGGAGGATGTCGAACATTTCGCGGCCTTCACCGGCGATACATTCTACGCGCATATGGATGACGCGGCCGCCAAGGCCAATCCGTTCTTCGATGGCCGCGTCGCGCATGGCTACCTGATCGTCAGTTTCGCCGCCGGCCTGTTCGTGCAGCCCGATCCCGGCCCGGTGCTGGCCAATTACGGCGTGGACACCCTGCGGTTTCTGACGCCGGTGTATTTCGGCGATACTTTGGGTGTGCGGCTGACCTGCAAGGAGATCAACCCGCGCACCAATGCCGACCATGCGGAAGTGCGCTGGGATTGCCAGGTGACCAACCAGAAGGACGAGGTTGTCGCGCAATACGACGTGTTGACGATGGTCGCCAGGACCTGGCCCGCCTGAGGGACCTGGCGGAGTCGCTGACGCGACGCGCCTCTTGAGCGCCTGCGGCGCGGTTTTGGGGCTCTGCCCCATCGCCTGCGGCGATTCCCCGGGATATTTGCGGGACAGATGATGGGGGAGGGTCGGCCGTTTATAGCGGGCCGGGGCGGCGCTCTTCGCTGAGCAGCACGTTGGCATCGACATGCCCGACCCCCGGGAGGGTCATGATCCGGCGTCTGAGCACGCGTTCGAAATCCGGCAGGTCTCGGGCGACGACGCGCAGGCGGTAATCATAAAGGCCGAGAACGTGCTGCACGGTCTGCACTTCGGGGATGGC
>CAJQNQ010000198.1 GCA_905479725.1 uncultured Paracoccaceae bacterium
CTCGGCCATCTATGGCAGTCGAATGGTGCATGTCCCCGAATGCGCCGCCTGGACCTGGGATGCCCGGCCCTATCCGTTCTTTCCGGAACTGACCGATGTCTGGACCGATGGCCCGAACTGGCGGCTGGGCCACTGGCTGACTGGACGGCTAGGGGCTGTGTCCTTGGCGGCCCTCGTGCGCCACCTCTGCCTGCGCGCAGGGATGCCGGAAGAGCTGATCGACGTCTCCGGCCTCTGGGGCGCAGTTGAAGGCTACGTCATTTCGGCACTGGAAGCCCCGCGTGCATCGATTTCTACGCTGGCCCGGCATTTCGGCTTCGATGCCGTCGAGAGCGAGGGGCGCATAAGGTTCCTGATGCGGGGCCGGATCGCCAGCGCCACGGTCACGCCGGGCAGCATGGTCGCGCCCGCCTCGGCGCAGGGCGACGTAATGGAACTGACCCGCGCGCAGGAAACCGAACTGCCGCAGGCGCTGAAATGGCAGGTCGCGCGGGCGGATGAGGACTATGACGCGGCGCAGGTCGAAGCGCGACGTATCACTGTCGATACCACCCGCATCGCCTCGGAAAGCTTCCCGATGGCAATCCCGCCCGAGGAGGCCGAGCGCCGCTGCCGACGCGCGTTGATGGAAGCATGGGTGGGCCGGGAAAGTGCCGTGTTCCGCCTGCCGCCCTCGCGACTGGCGCTGGATCCTTGCGACGTCATCCTGCTCGATCACGACGGCCGCCTGACGGAACTGCGGCTGGTGTCCATCGCCGACTCCGACCTGCGCAGTGTCGATGCTGTGCGTCAGGATCGGGCCGTCTATGATCTGCCGCCCGGCGAACCTCGCCCGGCCACGCTCTCGACGCCCACGGTCTTTGGCGTACCCGACATCGTGCTGATTGACCTGCCGCAGCTGCGTGAGGATCAACCTGTGCATCGGCCCATGGTCGCGGCGCATGCCAAGCCATGGCCGGGTGAAATCGCGGTCTACCGCAGTGCCGCGACGGATGGATTTGCCCTGCTGACCACCTTCAGCTCTCGAGCACGCATGGGTGTGCTGGCGGCCGACTTTTATGCGGGGCCAGTGTCGCGGTTCGATCTAGGCAGTGCGTTGGTGGTTGACCTTTATTCCGGCACGCTGGAGAGCGTCACGGATATCACGCTGCTGGGCGGGGCCAATGCGTTGGCCATCGAGACCAGCGCTGGGCAATGGGAAATCGTGCAGGCAGGTGCGGCCGAGTTGATCGCGCCGGGCCGCTACCGGCTGACGCGGTTGCTGCGCGGCCAGCGCGGAACGGAAGGTGCCATGGTCGCAATGGTGCCGACCGGCGCGCGGGTGGTGGTGCTGGACACAACCCTTGCCAGCCTGCCGATTTCCGAAGCCGACCTCGGCCTCCCGTGGAACTGGCGCATCGGCCCGGCCTCCAAGCCGGTCAGCGACGAGACATTTGTTGCCACCACCTTCACCCCCGTGGGCGCTGGGCTGCGGCCCTTCTCCGTCGCCCATGTCGAGCAGCCTTGGCGCAACGCCCGCAGTCCGGGCGATCTGACGATCCGATGGACACGCCGGTCGCGGTCATTAGCCGCTGACACCTGGGGCGCGGGCGATGTGCCCTTGGCCGAGGACAGTGAAGCCTATGAGGTGGAAATCCGTGATGGCGGGGCAGTCAAGCGCACGCTGACTACCAACACAACCAGCGTCCTCTACACCGCCGCCGAGCAGACCGCCGATTGGGGCGCACCGCTCGATCCTAGCCACACCCTCGCGATCCGCATCTTCCAGCTCTCGTCCCTGATCGGCCGGGGCGCTGGGCGATCCGTCACGCTAACCTTCTGAAAGCAGGATCATGTCCGACATCACCACCCATCTCCTGCTGCCCTATATCCTGGCCTCGCAGGCGCAAAAGCATGTCACCCACAATGAGGCGATCCGACTGCTGGATGCCATGGTTCAGCTTTCCGTGCTGGACCGCAACCGCCCCGTGCCGCCCGCCAGCCCCGTCGACGGCGACCGGCATATCGTGGCCTCGGGCGCGACCGGCCTTTGGGCAGGCTGGGATCTGAACGTCGCCTTCTGGGTCGACGGAGTCTGGATGCGGCTGGTGCCACGCCCGGGCTGGCTGGCATGGATCGCGGATGAGGCGGTCTTCGTCGTGTGGAATGGGTCGACCTGGGATCCAGTCGGCGAACCGGTGGATGTGTCGGATGTCGTGTTCAGCCTGGTGAACGACGCTGATCCGACGAAGAGGGCGCTGTTTTCGCTGTCCGGGATCACCACCGCCACGACCCGGACCTTCACGCTGCCGAACACCTCCAGCGAGTTGGCGATCCTTGCTGGCACGCAGACCTTTACCGGCAACAAGACCTTCTCGGGTACCCTGACCGCCTCGGGCACCGTCACTGTTTCGGCGGCGGCGGCCACCATCGGCACGGCGACAACGACTGCCACCTACGGGGTGGGCACAGGTGCCACGACCACCGGCGTCACCAAGACCCTGAACCTCGGGACCGGCGGGGCTTCAGGGTCCACCACGATCGTCAACATCGGTTCCGCCACCGCTGGGTCGGGCGGGACCACGGTGGTGAACACGCCGATGGTCACCTTCGCAAATGCCGTTACGCAGGTTGGGATGCCTCAAGCCAACCTGACAGCGCAATTGCTCGGCCTCGGCGGGGCGACAGCCGACAGCTACAACCGCTTGTCGATGAACACCCCGGCGGTGCTGATCAACCACGCAGGCGCCGGGATCGAGGCGACAGTGAACAAGGCGGCGGCCGGAAACGATGCGGCCTTCGCTTTCAAGACCGGGTTTTCGGCGCGGGCGTTGATCGGGCTTCTCGGCAACGACGATTTCACCTTCAAAGTCAGCCCGGATGGGTCTGCCTTCCATGATGCGATCCGGATCGAGCGCACGTCTGGCCGTGTCGAACTCCCCGAACCACTGCACATGCCCAGCTTGCCCGCGGCACCAGACCCGCCGCCTGCAGGAAAGCTCGCCATCTATGCCCGCGACCGTGCCGGGGCTGGATGGCTCGATGTGCAGCGCCCCTCGGGCCGGTTCTTTCCGTTGCAGCCGCATTTCGGGGTGAACCGGATCGCCACATGGGCCCCGTCGAGTGGCACCACCGTCAACACTAACGGTATGCCGCGCACGGCTGTGGGCACCGTCGCCACGCCAACACTAGCCACCACCAATCTCTCAACCAGCATGCGCCGTTGGCGCGTGACGAGTGCCGCGACCGTCGATGCGGTGGCCGAAGAACGCTCCGCAGGCTGGGTCTGCTGGCGCGGCAATGCGGCAGGCTTGGGCGGGTGGAGTTATGTCAACCGCCTGTCGCTGACGACTTTGCAAGCCACCGGCATGGGCTTCTTTGGCCTCTATAGCTCGACGGCGGCGCTGGCGACGACCCTGACGCTGAATAGCGTCATCAACGCCATCGGCATCGGCTTCCAGCGCGGCACGCATGCCAACTGGCAGCTGGCCCACAATGATGGCACCGGCGCGCCGACGCTGATCGACCTCGGGGCCAGTTTCCCGGTGACCAGCATGACCAATGTGCTGACGCTCTATATCGCCGCCGCGCCGAACGGATCGGACATCGGCCTGCGGGTGGTCGAGGAGGTCAGCGGAACGGCGGTCGAGTTCACCATCACCACCGACATGCCCGCCGCCACCCAACTGCTCAGCCCGCGCAACTACATGAACAACGGCGCGACGGCGGCCGCCGTCGCCTACGACTGCTCGGGCGTCTACGTCGAGACGGATTATTAAAGGAAACCAACATGACAGAACGAACCACCCTGTTGCAGGAGGTCAGTACAGCCTTCCGCGACAACGGCCTCACCGCAGCCATCACCGCACTGATCGGCGGGTTCATCGCCCTTTTGGCCGCAGTCACGCGCCGCGCTTTCACCAATGACGCGATGCTGGTTCGGATGGACCGGGAGCTGCTGGCCGAGCGCGACCGCGTGGATCGCCAGCGCGCCGAGGACCGCAAGGGCGACGCCGATCGGCTGGAACGGATTGAGACGGATATCCGCGCCATGCGCGACCTGATGTTCGAAGCGTTCCAGCGCGGCCGCACGGACTGATGTCCCCCCAAGACTGCCACTGAACCTGTCCCCCACCCGCCCCCGAGGCGGGTTTTGCATTTCTGGAGACCCACCATGCCGACCACAACCTATGCCCATTTCCGCGACGTGCCTGAGAGCGCCTGGCGCTGGCCCAGTTTTTCCCCGGCCGAAATCGCCTGCCGCGGCACCGGGGCGATCAAGATCAACACCGAGGCCATGGACAAGCTGCAATCCCTGCGCAACCGCCTCGGGAAGCCGCTGATCGTCCGCTCCGGCTATCGCAGCCCCAGCCACAACCGCGCCGTCGGTGGGGCCCCGGCGTCCAAGCACATGTTGGGCACGGTCTTCGACATCGCAATGTCGAACCACGATCCTGTCGCGTTCGCCGAAGCCGCACGCGCGGTCGGTTTCCTCGGCTTTGGCACCTACCCCCGTTCGGGATTCATGCACATCGACCTCGGACCCGCGCGTGGCTGGGGTGAACCCTTTGCCCCACGCACGACACCCTTCGTGCCGGAGAACCAGCCCGCCCGCGAAGTGCTGGCCGACAGCCGCACACTGAAAGGTGGCGGGGCGGCGGGCATCGCCACTGTTGGCGCCGCCGGTGTCGAGGTGGCGCAGGAGGTTTTGGCGGAAACCCAATCGGCCATCCTGCCACTCGTGCCCTATCTCGACACCCTGCGCTGGGTCTTCATTGCCGTGGCGCTGGTCGGCATCGCCGTCGCGATCCACGCCCGGATTGATGACTGGAAGCGAGGGCAGCGGTGATGGGCTGGCTATTTTCGATCCTCGCCAGTCGCCCGGCGCGCAGAGCGCTGGGCGTCCTGCTGGCAGCAATCACCATCACCCTGTTTCTGCTGAACCTCCGCCGCGCCGGTGAACGCGCCGGTCGGCTGGCCGAGCGCCTTTCAACATCGGAGAGAACCCATGAAATCCAACGCCAGATGCTTGACGCCGCCAGCCGCCGTCCCGCTGATCGCGATGCTCTGGCTCAGCGCCTGCGCGACGGGCGGTTCTGACGCCCATGCGCCTTGCCCGTCTGTCGTCGAGTATACTACCGCCGATCAAGCCCGTGCCGCAGCCGAAATGTATGTGCTGCACGAAGATGGAGTCGTGATTCGTATGCTCAGCGACTATGCCGTCCTACGCGATCAGGCGCGCGCGTGCCGATGAAACCTAAGTCATGGCGTGAGAAGGCCTCGGTACAGCATACACCAAGGACTCATCGATAGGCTTGTGCTTTCGACTAATTGTGCTGAAGCAACCCTCCTGCCTGCGCCGAGGGTTGGAAATTTCAACTTCCGGCTATAGCGTTGACCGACAGCACCGATTGAGGGCACAGCGTTGAAGTTCATACGAATCATTTTTTTCTACGTCGTTTTTTTTGTGATTGCGTTGATCATCGCCGCGATGTTCTTCAAGCCCGGCAATGAGGGCTTCCTTGTGCTTTTTTCGTTCATCGCACCGGGCATAATGGTCTGGTTGTACGAGAAGCGCCGCGCACTCCGCCTAGAACCCAAAACCAACCCGCAACCGGAGACACAGCCGGCAGCAAGCCATCAGAGCACGATCAGGCAGCGATCAGCGGCGATGGCGCATGCATCGCCTACCCTCAATCAAGCTCGAAATTCGGATGTTGCGCCAAGGTTCAGCACAGCCCAGCCTGCACCTGCGACGACTACTGTGTCTACTCGACATCAAGGTTGGGTCCCCAAAGATCAAATCGTTTCAGTTCGTGGTCGAGATATTCGCGGAATGGTTTATGTCGGAACGCCACCAATTTCGAATAGGCACGGCTATGGTGAGAAATGTCGTGCTTACATCGACCCCTCTCTTCCAGTTGCTCGAGAGGGGAACGACAAGTCCGGATCAGGCATGTCCTATTGGCCGGGCTACTCGTCCATTCCACCAGAGTGTCGCGCAACTTATTTGGACTGGCTGGCGGGAGGCGCCAATGACGGCTCCTATAACCCTGGATACATGTTCTTGTATTTTTATGGGTTGGAGCGAAGGTTCTTCCTTGATGATCCTACCCGCGAAGAAAAGTGCCAGCTTCTTGCTGAGGCGCGTCGCTTGTTTGAGGTCTTCGCAGAGAACCGCTCAGCGCAACGCTACTTGGGCGATTTCATTGAGTTCGCCATCGCGGCAACCACCGAAATTGACACCATCCCACCCGTATTCATCAACCCCGGTTGGGATTTGCCTTTTTCGGTAAAGCTGGCCATCGGAGCGCGGCTGCAAAAGGGTGAAAATTTAGATGCGAACAGGGTCTTGAGCTGGTTCCTATGTCATCCCGAGAAGAACTTGCGTACATCAGCAAAGCGGTGTCACGATGAGTTCATTGCCCTTTTTCAGCTCCGCTTTGAGCAGCGCTTTCCTCAGGGCCTGAAGGTGACAAAGCCGAGACCGGCCCTGAAGGCCAGCTACCAGGCAGCATCGCGCGAGTTCGATGCGACGGTAAGCCCGTCCGTCAACGAAAAACCAGTCCCGGATATTTCCGGTCTGCGCAAGCCCATAGAAATTGCCCAAGAAATTGCCGATGAGGTCATGGAAGACCTCGAAAAGTTCAGCCGATACCTGGGTCGGAACCCCGAGGGGCGTGGCAGTGTCGAGGCGCATGCTCTTCTTCCACAGGATTTACGACGTCTCTTTCCATCCGATGAACTGGAAAAAATCAGGTCATGGGCAGCGAGCATCACTGCATCGGGCGGCTTGGTGCCGGTAGGCGATGTCCTTGAGCGACTTGAGGGCGAGCGTCCTGAGAAACCCGGCAAGCGCCAACTCACGGGTGCTGCTGATGCTTTGGCGCGAGTTGGCTTTGGGCTAGCTCCGGATCCGCGCTTTGCACTGCGGTCCCCTACCATTGGTGAACCAGTAGTCCTGTTCGATCTGGGCGACCCTGTGGAACAGCTTGAAGATGTCTCGACGTCATACAAGGCGGCGCTGATGGAACTGGCACTGGCATCGTTCGTCGCTCACGCGGATGGTGTCATATCCGACCATGAAAGGAACGCACTTGAAACACAGGTCCATTCGGCAAGCGGACTGACGGATCATGAACAACGGCGCCTGCGCGCAAACCTTGCATGGTTTATCGCCGTTCCACCTGACATGGCGCTCTTGCGGCGCAAGCTCAAGGAAACGGGTCCTGAGCAGCAGTCTGCCATCCGGGCCGCGTTGGTGTCAGCCGCCCACGCTGATGGGATCGTAAAGCCAGAGGAAGTCGGCGAAATCGAAAAGGTTTATCGGGCCCTCGGCCTCGACCCGAACCTCGTTTACTCCGACCTGCATGCTGGTGAGGTAGCGGATGCACCTACACGCGTGCGTGCTGCGCAGCCTGGCGCTCCGGGCGAGACGATCCCAAGTGAACCTATAACAACGCCACAGAAGCTCGATGCCGCACGTATCGCCAGCATCCGGCAGGACACTGATCGGGTCTCGGCAGTTTTGGCCGATATCTTCACGATGGACCCACAGGACGACGAAGAAGACCAGGCTGAGTTGCAGTCGCCACTTGCTGGTCTTGATGCAAAGCATACTGCGCTGATCCGAGAGGTAATTTCCCGTCCACATTGGACAGAAGAAGAGTTCTCAGAATTGGCTGCGCGTCATGGCTTGATGGTGGCCGGTGCGTTGGAGACGATAAACGAATGGGCCTTTGGGGCGCATGACGAAGCCCTTTTGGACGAGTATGAGGGCTATGACGTGTCCCCAGATATCGCGGACGCGCTGGCGGATGCGTTCGAGAAGGAGAACTGAGATGTCGAGATTGAAGCCTCGGGAGCGGGACGCGATTGTTCAGGCCCTTCGCGCCGGAGTGGTGCCAAAACTCGGTCTTCGGCATATCCAGGTCGGGCGCGTCCGCGAAATCGAAGAGCTGGTCAAGGACATGGACCGGATCGCTGATGGCGGCGCGGCCATTCGGTTCATTATCGGTGAATACGGATCGGGCAAGACCTTCTTCATGAACCTGATCCGGTTGATCGCACTTGAAAAGGGCATGGTCGTCATGTTCGCCGATCTCGCCCCGGATCGTCGCATTCACGCCACTGGTGGGCAAGCCCGGGGCCTCTATGCGGAAATGGCGCGGAATTTCTCAACCCGGACCAAGCCAGACGGCGGAGCCATGGCAAGTGTTGTCGAGCGTTTTGTATCTCAGGCAAATCGGGACGCCGAGGTGGCAGGACAGCCAACCGGCACCATGATCCGGCAACGCCTAGGCCACTTCGAGGAACTTACTGGCGGTTTTGACTTTGCCGAGGTGATCCGACGGTACTGGGAGGGCCATGAGACCGGAAACGACGAATTGACCTCGGCCGCACTGCGTTGGCTCCGAGGTGAATATGCGACTCGGACCGATGCGCGCAAAGCGCTTGGAGTGCGGACAATCATCGACGATGCAAATGTCTATGATCATCTGAAGCTGATGTCCGTTTTCGTCCGCGAGGCAGGCTACAATGGTCTTCTTGTCGGCCTCGATGAAATGGTTAACCTATTCAAGCTTTCATCATCGCAAGCCAGAAACGCAAATTACGAGCAGATACTACGTATCCTGAACGATGTCCTTCAGGGCAGTGCCGAACATCTAGGGTTCCTGATGGGAGGCACCCCAGAATTTCTGATGAACACTCGCCGCGGGCTGTACAGCTATGAAGCTCTTCAGACCAGACTTGCCGAAAACAGCTTTGCGCGCGATGGTCTGGTAGACCTTTCCGGACCGGTGGTGCGGCTCGCCAGTTTGACGCCAGAAGATCTGTTCGTGCTCCTGGCCAACATCCGTGCAATCATGCAAGACGGTGATGGTGTCCTTCCCGATGCGGCGCTAGAGGCGTTCATGACACATTGCTCCGACCGGATCGGCGAAGCCTACTTTCGTACGCCGCGAAACACGGTCACGGCCTTCGTCAATCTGCTCGCAGTTCTAGCGCAGAACCCGGGTGTCGAATGGCACGACCTGATTCAGCGGATAGAGGTGGCACCAGATCAAGGCGATGACCTTTCCGACTTGGACGAGACTAGCGGAGCGCCAGTTGCTGCTGCTGATGATGATCAGCTGACCAGCTTCCGTCTCTGAGTCCCACAAATGGCACAGGCCTTCGAGAAACTAGCGCGTCCAATCCAGAAGTGGATACGGACGCAAGGTTGGAGTGAATTGCGCCATATCCAGTCTCAGGCGATCCATGCGATCATCGGGGGCACTTCAGACATTATCATCGCGGCCACCACTGCAGGAGGGAAGACAGAAGCTGCATTTCTGCCGCTCATATCTCAGGTGCTGGATACGCCCACGCAGTCGGGTGGTTTTGATCTCCTTTATATCGGTCCGCTCAAGGCACTTATCACGGATCAATCAGGACGGCTTGAGGGCATCTGCCGGGAGGCTGAACTCCCGGTCACTCCGTGGCACGGTGACGTCGCTGCATCGGTAAAAAGCCGCGCTATGAAGTCACCCCGCGGCATCCTCCTCATCACCCCTGAATCCCTTGAGGCCCTGTTCATTCGCCGCGGGCTGGAGATCCCCCGGCTATTCGGGGCAACGCGTGCGATCATCATCGACGAACTTCATACCGTCTTGGACAGCGAACGCGGTGTTCAGATGCGGTCCTTGCTGACTCGATTGGAACTCGCCATCGGCCGCCCAGTCCGAAGGATCGGCTTGTCGGCGACACTGGGCGATATGGAGCTGGCGCGCGGCTACCTGCGCCCCAGCGATCCATCAGGTGTTGAACTGCTCGAGGCCAAGGGCGGTGACGCTGAACTCCTGCTGCAGCTTCGCGGCTACATTTCCGGGGACAAGGACGAAAAAACCCCATCAGCAACTCAACGCATTGCCGAGCATCTTTTCACAAACCTGCGCGGCACCGACAATCTGGTGTTCGCCGGCTCCCGGCAATCGGTCGAGATTTATGCCGATCATCTGCGGAGCTTATGTGAGGAAGAGCGCCTTCCACAGGAATTTTATCCCCATCATGCCAGTCTCTCGCGCGACCATCGGGATTTCGTCGAACGCCGCCTGAAAGATGGTTCGAAGCCTACGACTGCGATTTGCACCTCCACATTGGAGTTGGGGATCGATATCGGCGATGTAACCTGTGTGGCCCAAATTGGCGTGGTCTTGTCGCGGTTTAGTTCCGGTCTCTTTCGCGCAATGTTTGCTATGAAGGAGATCGAGAATGGCAACGAGATACACAGACGAGTTTCGCCGTGATGCAGTGCGCATCGCAACGAGCAGTGGACTGACACGACCAC
>CAJQNQ010000199.1 GCA_905479725.1 uncultured Paracoccaceae bacterium
GCTTCCTGATTGGCGGTAAGTGTCGTTGGCCCCGAGGCAGGCGATACAGGCCCGGGCGATATGGTATCGGGCACGGCGCCTGCGGTTGGCACCGGGGCCGCCGCCGCAGCGGCGCGGGGCGGTAACGGCGGCAAGGGGCGCTGGCGACGCGGAAGCACCGGACCTTCAACGAAATCGTCGCGCGCGAAGGGCGGCAAAGCGCCCGGGTTGAATTGCGGCAACAGCCAGACTTGCGGCGGCTCCGACCGCGATCTTGCGGCGGGCGCGGGCTGGAGGGTGGCGATCATCACCCTGTCTGGCGGAGAGTGGCCGGTGCCAATCACAAGCTGCAACCCCAGATACCCCAGCGTCACCGCACCCAGCCCCAGCCCGAAGCGCAGCAGCGCGGCACCGGGCAGCAGGGTGCCGTTGGACGCCCGTGACAGGCGCTGGACAAGGTGAAACAGGGTCATCAGACCGACATACAAGTGAAACCCTTGAGCGGCAATGAACCGGACCTGATCCGGCCGCGGGATCGGCGGGCTACCGCCTAGGGCTGCGCCGCCGCTTGGCATACTTGCCGGGGTTCACAGACTGGTTTTCTTGAACACGACTTCAGGCAAGACGCGGATGATGGTCATGATCCACCGCCACAGCGGCTTCACGTAGATCACGTTCCGCCGCTTGGTTTGCGCGGCAAAGATCGCGTCCGCCACTTCATCGGGCTGCGCGGTCAGCCTGGGGTTCAGGTCCAGCCCTTCGGTCATGCGGGTGGCCACGAAGCCCGGCTTGACGGTCACAACATGGATATCCGAGCGCGCGAACCGGTTGCGCATCCCCGAAAGGAAGGCGGTGAAACCCGCCTTGGCCGCGCCGTAAACGTAGTTCGACGCCCGCCCCCGGTCGCCCGCGACCGAGGAGATTCCGATGATCGTGCCGCTGCCACGGGCCTCGAACCTTTCCGCCAGCAGGCCAAGGATCAGCGCCGGCCCTTCGAAATTCGAGCGCAGCACACGCGCGGCGGCGTCCGGGTCGGTCTGGCTTTGGTCCTGATCGCCCATGACGCCGACGGCGCAGAGCACGGTGCCGGGCAATTCGGGCAGCGCATCGAGGAAGGCGGCGAAGCCGGGCGTATCCAGCGCATCGAACGCGTGGGCGGTCACATCCACACGGTGGCGCAGGGCGATGTCGGTCACGTCGCTGGCCAGCGCGTTGGTATCGCGCGCGGCCAGCCGGACGGCATAGCCGTCCTGGGCGAAACGATGCGCGCAGGCGCGGGCGATATCGGAATTCGCGCCCAGGATAAGAATAGAACGGCTCACAGCCCCAACCTTTCACTTTGGGCCGAGGCAAACTGCCCGGCCAACCCTTTCTGACGGCGCATGGCCGCGAATTTCTGCCAGCGCGGATCGGTGTCGAGCAGCGTCTGCGCGGGCAGGCGGCTGTCCTTGGCCAGATAGAACCGTCCGCCATGATCGGCGGTGATCCGGTCCAGTTCGGGCATCAGGGCCAGCGCCCGGGTAGTCATCGGGAAATCCAGCGCCAGCGTGTAGCCTTCCATCGGAAAGGACAGGCGGCTGTCCTGCGCGCCAAAACGCTTGAGCACCGCCAGGAACGAGCCCGCGCCGCTGCGGCTGATCGCGTCCAGAATGGCGCGCAACCCTTCGGCATGGCTGTCCAGCGGCACGACGCATTGAAATTGCATGAAGCCCTTGCGGCCATAGATGCGGTTCCAGTCCCGGACGGCGTCCAGCGGGTAAAAGAAATTCTCCCACCCGACCAGCGATTGCGCGGGCTTGCGGGCATTCATGCGGAAATAGAACTCATTGAACGCGCGCACGCTCCAAGGGTTCAGCACAAAGCCCGGAAAGTCAAACGGGATGCTCTTGCCCGAATGGCCCGGGATGTCGAACGGGCGGGCACGGTGCGTGGCGGGCAGATCCGCGCGCAGCGCATGTTCGCCGTTCATGACGATGGACCGGCCCATGGTGTCCCCGGTTGCGGCGCAGTCGATCCAGGCCATGGAATAGGTGGCGCTGTAGGTGTCCTCGAACGCCGCCAGCGCCTGATCCAGGTTTTGCGCGGCGATGGTGGTCTGCCGGATCCAGCCCGAATGCACACGCTTCAGACGAATGGCGGCGCGCAATACGATCCCGGTCAGCCCCATGCCGCCCAATGTCCAGCCGAACAGCTCCTTGTTTTCCGTGCGGGAACAGCGGGTGACGGTGCCGCCGGGGCCCATCAGATCGAACCAGTCGACAAAGGCGCTGAACGCGCCCTCGGAATGGTGGTTCTTGCCATGCACATCCGCCGCGATCGCCCCGCCCAGCGACACGAACTGCGTGCCCGGCGTGACCGAAAGGAACCAGCCGCGCGGCAGGAAGGCCGTGATGATCTCTTGCAGCGTCACGCCCGCTTCGGCCACCAATTGCCCGGTCTGCGGATCGAAATCGATCATGTGATTGAGCCGAAGCATCGATACGGTGTGCGCGGCCAGCGCGCTGTCGCCGTAGGCGCGCCCCATCCCGCGCGCGATCAGCGGGCCACCGTCCAGCAGCGCGGCCAGCGCGGCCTCGGATCGCGGCGTGCTGAGTTTCGCCTGAATGCGGGGATAACGCCCCCAACCGGATATCTGCATCAACCCCTCGCCACCGTGTTGAAAACGAACCGCTTGTCCAACTGATACTTCACCACATAGCCCACGCCCAGCCCCAGCACGGCGCCCGCCTCGCGCGCGGCATGGCTTTGCCAGATCGCCCAGAACGCGGTTTCCGTAGCCCAGAAGATGGCGGTCGTCACCAGGCCCATCGCTGTGTAAAGCGAAAACCGGCGGCCATGGGCGCGCAGGCCGGTGGACAGGTCGGCAAAGATCCAGCGTTTGTCGAGCAGGTATTTCACCACCAGCCCCAGTGCGGTGCCGGCGACCACGGCCGCCGCAAAAAACAGTGGCGTTTCTCCCGCCATCAGCACCAGCCGCTGAGCGCCCAGATTGGCCAGCGTGGCCAGAATGGCAAAGGCGCTGTAGCGCCCGATCAGGGTTGATGTCCTCACAGCGTGCTGGCCCCGACGAACAAGACGCCGATGATGCCGAAAGCGATCCAGCTGACCCGGTCGCGCGCGGCAAAGACCACGGGATCATCATCCATCCGCCCGCGCTGGGCCACCAGCACCATGCGCGACACCCAATACATCAGAATCAGCCCCGCGCCCCACAACAGCTCGGGCGTGCTGTAAAGCGCGCGCACAGTGGGCTCGTTGAGATAAAGCATGAACACAAGCACCGCGACGAAGCCGGACGCCGTGGCCATCTGCGTGACGATGGACAGATCATCGACGATGTAACCGCGCCCCGGCGCCGCCGTGATCCCGCGTTCGCGCATATCGACCAGCTCCGCCTGCCGCTTGACGGCGGCCAGCGCGAAGAACAGGAAGGCGGAGAACGCAAGCAGCCAGATGGAAAGCTGAATTCCCGTCGCCGCTGCCCCCGCCGCGATGCGCAGCGTATAGAGCGCGGCCAGCGTGCAGATATCGACGATCGGCTTGCGCTTGAGCCACAGCGAATAGGCGATGGTCAGCAGGTAATACCCGGCCAGAACCCCCAGGAACAGGGGCGACAACGCCAGTGCCAATGCGGCCCCGCCAAGCAGCAAAACCGGCACCATGACCATGCCATGCACCAGCGGCAGTGCCCCCGAAGCCAGCGGGCGGCGGCATTTGCGTGGATGCGCGCGGTCCGACGCCAGATCCAGCAGATCGTTCAGCAGGTACACGCTTGATGCCACCAGCGAGTAGGCCACGAACGCCACCAGCGCCTGCAACAGATCGCCCGCCTGAAAACTGTGCGCCGCCATCACCGGGGCAAAGACCAGCAGGTTCTTGAGCCATTGATGCGGTCGCATGGCCTTCAGGGTTGCGGGCAGCGCGCTGACGGGTGGGGCCAGATGCGTGGATTTCTGCGGATGCATCGCGTCGACGCGGTGGCGCAGACCAGATGACAGGCCCACAGTCACCGCGCCGCACGCGCCTTGCCAGACAGGCACATCGGCGGCGCTGTCACCGGCATAGATATAACCGGTGTCGCCATAACGCCTGCTGACGAACGCCGCCTTGGCGCTGCCTTTCAGATTGGTTTTCCCGTCCGAGCCGTGCACCTCGTCAAACAGGCCCAGATGCCGGGCGATGCCGTCGGCCAACCGTTGATCCGCCGCCGTCACCAGCGCCGTGCGCCCGCCCGCGGCCCGCCAGTCGCGGATATGCTCCAGCACCTCGGGCGTGTAGGGCAGGGTGGCCGGATCGGGTGCGGCCAGGTCGGCCAGGCGCGCCTTCAGCGCTGCGCGCCCCCCCGCAAGGCCCTGCAAGGCCTTCAGCGGTGTGCGCCAATCCTGCGCAAAGGACGACCAGAAGCATTCATACAGCATGTCCGACCGGATCAGCGTGCCATCCAGATCCACCACCAGTATCGGCCGGTCCTCGTTTCGATCGAGCATCTGCAATCCTGCGCTACCTGTCGTGAACCCATTGCCGCACCGTCGCATGGCCGTGCGGCACTGTGCAAGGAAGCACGCGCGCAAGGCAAGACTGTGTCGAAAACGGGCCGCAAGGAAGATTGGCGCGGGCAATCGCGCCAGTTCCGGGCGCGCGCCGAAGGAACCAAACCACCGCCCCGGCTCGAACCGATCGATTTCCCGCAACGGGTCCTCGACGGTGCCGGCAAATTGCGCCCCTCGGCCAATGGCCAGATGTCGCACAGGCCAGATGTCGCACAGAAATGGCAGGGCGATGGTCGCCATGGTCGCCTGCGGGGCCCATGCGCGAATGGACTTCATCGGCGATTTTCTTCAAGAATTGTTCTTTCGCAAAAAGCTCTGCATGATGCTGAAATTCGCCGAGTGCGGCGAGGTTTTCGACAAGGCGAGGCGCGAAGGCGATATCATCTGCCGCCGCCGCGCCCACGACACGCGCCCGCAGTGTCGCAAGAAGGGACCTTCGCGATCGTCGTCGAGGCACCGTTCCAGCCGGGCCTGAAGGAGGGAATTCAATGGTTCTGCTTCGACCACGTGGCGCGGGTGCGCCGGGTCCGGGTCTCGCTCGAGGATCCACGAGCCTTTCAGGCAACATCGAGGAACTTCGGCGGGCTCCGCGGCAGCCACGCTCCCCGCATTGGCCCGGAGCGTGGCGCGGCTCACCCGGGCAAGGGCAATCCGCCCGATGGCTGCGGGCAGCTGGTGCGCCGCGCGAGCCGGGCCAATGAGAACCCTGGACTTCGATATCGTGATCGTTGGCGGCGGCTCGGCCGGTTGCGTGATCGCCGCGCGGCTGGCCGCCGATAGCGACGCGCGTGTGCTGCTGCTGGAACGGGGCAACCCGGATACAAACCGCTGGATCCAGATCCCCGCCACCTTCTTCAAGGCGCTGCGGACCGAGGCCGATGCCGTAGCGTCCGAGCCTGACCCGTCGCTGGACGGTCGGCGCTTTGTGGTGCCGCAAGGCAAGGTGATGGGCGGCGGCAGTTCGGTCAACGGCATGATCTACATGCGCGGCCAGCACCGCGATTACGATGACTGGGAGACCGAGCATGGCTGCACCGGATGGGGATTTGACCGCGTTCTGCCGACCTTCAAGCGGCAAGAGGCGAACACCCGCTTGTCGGACGACTTTCACGGCCAACACGGGCGGCTGGTGGTGGCCGACCCGTCCGCGCCGCACCCGGTGTCGGCGGCCATCCTGGTCGCGGCGGTTGCGGCAGGCATCCCGCGCAGCGATGATTTCAACGGCGCCACGCAGACGGGCGCCGGCTGGTATCAGGTCACCGCGCATGGCGGCCAGCGTCAGTCCGCCGCGCGGTGCTTTTTGCGCCCCGAACTGGGTCGCCCGAACCTGACCGTGCTGACCAACCACCTGGCCGCGCGGATCGTCATCGAAAACCGCCGCGCCGTGGGGGTCGAGGCTTTTGACGAGCAAGGGCAGCCCGTCGTGATCCGCGCCTTGCGCGAGGTGGTGCTGACAGCGGGCAGCTTTCAGACGCCCAAACTGCTGATGCTGTCGGGCGTCGGCCCGCGCGATGTGCTGGAGCGCCACGGGATCCCCGTTCTGCACGAGGCCGACGAGGTGGGGCGCAACTACCAGGATCATGTGGGGGCCCCGGTGACCCGGCGCCTGAAGGCGCCGCTGGGCCTGCACGGCGCGGATAGCGGGCTGAAAGCGCTGAAGCACGCGGTGGACTACTGGGTGTTTCGGCGCGGCTTGCTGACCTCGAACCTGTTGCAGGCGGGGGCGTGCGTGGACACCAGCGGGGCCGGGCGCCCCGATGTGCAGTTCAATTTCGCCCCCTTTGCCCCGGGCGCACCGGGCCAGCCGCCACTGGCGTTCCACGCGGTTCAGATCCATCCGATGACCATGCGGCCGCGCTCGCGCGGGCGGCTGGGGCTGCGCTCTGCCGACCCGGCCGACGCGCCGCATTTTGAAACGCGCATCCTGTCGGATCCGGACGATCTGGGCACCCTGCGCCGCGGTGTGCGGCTGGCCCGCGAGATCTGCGCGCAATCCCCGCTGCGCGAATTGCTGGGCGCGGAAATCTGGCCCGGCGCCGATACCAGCACGGCGACCGGCTCGAACACGCTGGATGACGCGATCCGAAAGCAGGCGCGCACCATCTTTCACCCGGCCGGCACCTGCCGCATGGGGCCCACGCCCGCCGCCGCCGTCGACCTGCACCTGCGGGTGAACGGGATCAGCGGGCTTCGGGTGGCGGATTGTTCGGTGATGCCGGCGCTGGTGTCCGGCAACACCAACGCTCCGACGATGATGATCGCCGACCGCGCCGCCGATGCCATCCTGGCCGATCTGTAGGCGGACCTGTGGGAAACTGGTGC
>CAJQNQ010000200.1 GCA_905479725.1 uncultured Paracoccaceae bacterium
GCTGGTCCTGCTGGTTGGCCTGCTGGGCGCCGCGCGCTGGCTTCTGGCGGCGGGGTTTTCACCCCTGTGGGGGGCAATGATCTATCCGCTGGCGGCCAGTGCCGCAGGGTTGGCGGCGGGCTTGGCGGCAGGGTTGGCGGATCCCGGGCAATGGATCGGGGCGATCGTGCTGATCGCGGCCACCGGGGCGGTTCCGTGGATCACCTATCCAATCATGAAAGACTGGGCCAAGGGGAAGCTGGCGAAAAAGACCAACGCCGCGAGGCTCTGACTTTCGGCGCCGGGCCAGCTGGCGTCCGGCACCTGGCCACAGAGGCGCCCTCAGACGGCCCTGAAATGCTTGGCCAGTTTCAGGCCCTGCCCCTGGTAATTGGATGCGATCCCCTGACCATAGAGCGCGTCGGGCACCGCGGCCATCTTCTCGTAGACCAGCCGTCCGACGATCTGACCATGCTCCAGCGCGAAAGGCGCCTCGTGGCAGCGCACTTCCAGCACGCCACGGGCGCCTGCGCCGCCGGCCTCGGCATAGCCGAAACCCGGATCGAAGAAGCCCGCATAATGCACCCGGAATTCGCCCACCATGGCCAGATAGGGCGCCATTTCGGCGGCGTAACCGGGGGGAATGCACACGGATTCACGGCTGACCAGAATATAGAACGCGCCGGGATCCAGAATGATCTGCCCATTGCGCGTGTGCAGCTCCTCCCAGAAATCGGCCGGATCATAGGCGCCGATCCGGTCCAGATCGATCACCCCGGCATGGGGCTTGGCGCGGAAGCCGACGAGATCGCCCGCCTGCGGTCGCAGCCCGACCGAAAACCCCAGACCGTCCGAAATCTTCGCCTGTCCGCCGACCAGCGGCACACTTGCATGAAGCGCCGCCAGCGCGTCATCGCTCAGGATGCCTTGCCCCTGGCGCACGCGGATCTGGTTCAGCCGCATGCCGGGGCGCACCAGAACCGAAAAGGACATCGGGCAGATTTCGGCAAAAAGCGGCCCGCGATAGCCGGGCGCGACGCGGTCGAATTCCTCGCCCTCGTCGGTGATGACCCGCACCAGAAGATCCAGCCGACCGGTCGAACTTTTGGCATTGGTGATCGCGTGGAAGCCGGCCGGAAGGTCCAGTTTCTCCATCAGTTCAACGACATAGACGCAGCCCTTTTCCAGCACCATGCCATCGCTCAGGTCGATGCGGTGCATTTCGAACTCGGGCAGGCGCTCGGCCACCGTGCGGCCCTTGCCGGGCAGGAACGACGCCCGCATCCGCACAGCGGTCTTGCCCAGTCGAAGGTCGATACTGGCAGGCTGGACCTGATCGGCGGTGATCGCGGGCGTTCCGCTGACCACGCCTCTGGCGATCAGAGCCCGCAACATCTGCGAGGGCAGGACGCCGAGGGCTGGCGCGTGGACAGGGTCATTCAGAGCCATGTGCAGTCCTCAGGGTCTAATGCACACGGCCCGCGACATTGCTGCCACGGGCCGTCTAAATTGGTCGGGCTGGCGAGATTCGAACTCACGACCTTCCGTCCCCCAGACGGACGCGCTAACCAAGCTGCGCCACAGCCCGACGAGGCGCTTTCTACCGCTTTTCCCGGCAGGAGCAAGCCTCAAATCGTGCCCTTTCCCCGTAAATCGCCAGCACGGTTATTCATGTCGTGCCCGTGCAATCACCACCGCCCGGCGCCCGATGCTTCGGACATCCGTTCCAGCAGGGTATCGATGCGCCTCGCGGCCAGTTGCAGCGCATCCTTGCGCGGGCCAAGCCGCCCACGCGGCAGGCTGCGCAGGGTCTGGGCGATGCGCGCCCGGTCCGGCAGCGCCGCCTCGTCGCCGGTCTTGCCGCCAGCGTCGTCTTGCGCGCCGGTTTGCGTGTCGCGCGCCGCCGGATCAGAGCTGACGCCCAGGCTGGCGGGCGCGGTGTGTCTGGCGGCGGCAAGAAGGGTGTCGGTCAGGGTATCCGCCGGTTGCTCCGGTCGCGCGTCGGTGAAGGCGGGCGGCGCCAGTTCGTCGCTTTCGGTCATTGCATCCTCGTCATCAAGGGCGGCTTGCGCGCCGGGAACCAGGCCGGCGGCGGGTGTGTCAGGGGATGACGGCTCTGACGCGGAAATATCCGCGACATCGGGCTCAGGCACCCACAGGTCGGCATCAGGCAATTCGATGTCAGGCAACTCGTCCACGGGGTCCGCCTCAGACTCGGGGTCCGCCTCAGACTCGGGTTCAAATTCCGGCGCGGTTTCCGGCGACTCGGGCGCATCGTGCTGATCCGCAGGCGATGTCTGATCGGACATTTGCACGGCTGCCGGTTCGGGGCCGTTTTCATTGGCGTCCCGCATCTGTGGGTGCTCGACAGCGGTCGCGGTGCCTTCGACTGCATCGGCGTCGATCACCGCGCTGTCATCATCGGCCGGCAAGATCGGCAGCGGCGAGCCAAGCGTTACCACATGCTTGACGCCCTGATCTTGCAGGACGCGCTGAACCCCGCGGATCGTCATGCCCTGATCTTGCAGCAGTCCCCGGATGCCGTTAATCAGCGCCACGTCATCGGGACGATAATACCGCCGCCCGCCGGCCCGCTTCACCGGCCTGATCTGATAGAATTTGCTTTCCCAGAACCGCAGCACATGGGCCGGCGTGTCCAGAATTTCGGCGACTTCGCTGATGGTGCGAAAGGCTTCGGGCGCCTTTTTCATGGTTTAGCCCTTGTCGCGAAGATTCCCGCGTGAGACCCGCTCTTTCATCAGATGCGAGGGGCGAAAGGACAGAACGCGGCGCGGGCTGATGGGAACTTCTTCACCGGTCTTGGGGTTGCGGCCCAGCCGTTCGGCCTTGGACCGAACCCCGAATGTGCCAAAGGACGAGATTTTCACCTGCTCGCCTTCGACCAAGGCGTCGGACAGGTATTGAATAATGGATTCAACAAGTTGTGCGGATTCATTGCGGCTCAGACCGACTTCACGAAACACCGCTTCGCTCAGATCCATGCGCGTCAGCGTCTTATCACTCATCGCTTCCCCCTGGCGATCAATCGGTCCCCGGCAACTGTGCGGCACAGAAATTCTTCTGTCAATACCGGGGTTTGCGGCGCATTGTTGCCCTGACCCCAAATCCCGGTTTGCAACGCCTGACAGCGGCTGTCCGGACAGCGCCGTCTACCACCGCAAAACCACGGCGCCCCAGGCCAAACCGCCGCCGATTGCCTCGGTCACGATCAGATCGCCGCGCTTCAGCTTGCCCTCGGCCGCGCCGACCGAGAGTGCCAGCGGGATCGACGCCGCCGAGGTGTTGCCATGGTCCTGAACCGTGACGATCACCCGCTCCATCGGCAGGCCCAGCTTCCTGGCCGTGCCCTGAATGATGCGGATATTCGCCTGATGGGGGACAATCCAGTCTATATCGTCGGCGCTCAGACCGGCCTTTTGCAAAGCGGTTTCAGCGGTTTGCGCAAGTTTCTCTACCGCCTGGCGAAACACTTCCTTGCCCTGCATCCGCAGAAACCCGGCGGTGCCGGTGCCCGATACGCCCCCGTCGACATACAGGATGTCGCGGTGACGGCCGTCGGCATTCAGGTCGACCGACAGAATGCCCCGGTCATCGGTGCCGCCGGTGGCGGTTTGCGCCTCCAGGATCAACGCCCCGGCACCGTCTCCGAACAGCACGCAGGTGCCCCGGTCGGTCCAGTCCATGATCCGGCTGAAGGTTTCGGCGCCGATCACCAGGATGCGACGGGCCTGCCCTGAGACGATCTGTGCATTGGCATTGGCCACCGCATAGACGAACCCCGCGCAGACCGCCTGCACATCGAAGGCGTAGGCATTGTGCGCGCCGATTTCGGCCTGGACCATCGTCGCGACCGACGGAAAGGTCAGATCCGGGGTCGAGGTGGCGACGATGATCGCGTCCAGCGCATCGGCCCCCATCCCGGCATTGGCCAGCGCCGCGCGTGCCGCGTGTGCCGCCAGATGCGAGGTGTTTTCGCCCTTGGCCGCAAAATGCCGCCGCTCGATCCCCGAGCGCGAGACGATCCAGTCGTCGGAGGTATCCAGCGTCTTGGCGAAGGCGGAATTGGGAACCACGTTTTGCGGCAGGTAGTGGCCAACGCCTTTGACAACAGCGCGGGTCACGGGCGAAGCAGTCATTCCGGTTCTCCGTTCTGGGGTGCGCGCGCCGGGGCGTCCGAGTCCGCCTTCGGCGCGGCCTCCTGGGCCGTCTTGGCCGCAACCACCAGCCGTTCGGCCATGCGCCCGTGATAGCCCGATTGCGCCAGTTTGGCGGCCAGCGCGATGGCCGCCGAAATGCCCATCGCGTCGGCCGATCCGTGAGACTTTATCACCGTGCCGTTGAGCCCCAGAAAAACGCCGCCATTCACACGGCGCGGGTCGATACGGGCGCTCAGACGCTTGAGCGCGCCACTGGCCAACCCGGCTCCCAGCATCGCGAACACGCTCGAGCGAAACGATTCGCGCAGCATGTCCGCGACAAGGCGTGCCGTGCCTTCGCCGGTTTTCAACGCGATATTGCCAGTAAACCCATCGGTGACGATCACGTCGACCCGCGCGGACGGAATATCACTGCCCTCGACGAATCCAATATAGCTGTAACGCCCGAAATCCTGATTGGCTGTGATCAGCTCGTGCGCGGCCTTGATTTCGGCGCGTCCCTTGTGGTCCTCGGTTCCGACATTGAGCAGACCGACGCGCGGCAGGGCATCGCCGAACCCGTTGCGGAAATAGGTCGCGCCCATGATGGCATAGGCCAGCAGATCCTCGGGATCGGCCTTGATGTCGGCGCCGACGTCCAGCATCGTGCTGAAGCCGTGCTTGCCGCGTGAAGGCCACAGGCAGGCAATGGCCGGCCGGTTCACGCCCGCCATCCGCCGCAACTGCAGCATCGACACCGCCATCAGCGCGCCGGTATTCCCGCACGAAACCACGGCCTGCGCGTCATTCTTCTTCAGCGCGGTGACGGCCGACCACATGGACGTGGCCTTGCCGTGACGCATGACATGACTGGGCTTGTCGTCCATGGTCACGACGCCATCGGCATGGACCAATGTGCAACGGCCCGACAGCACCGGCTGACGGGCGATCAGCGGTTCCAGAACCGCTTCGTTGCCGTGGATGAGCAGCGACAGCTGATCGTTTTCGCGCAGCGACCGGGCGCAGCCGGCGACGACGGCCTCTGGCCCACGGTCACCGCCCATGGCATCCACCGAAACCACAACCTGTTGCGGTCCGGCGCCCGGCGCGGACGGATCAATGACGGATGTGTCCTGATCTGATGTCATGATACCGCCGCCGAACGCGGCGATCAGGCCGCGTCGTCGTCGAGATCGACTTCGGCCGCCTGAGCCACGACTTCGCGGCTGTCATAGTGACCGCAGGACGGGCACACATGATGCGGGCGCTTGAGTTCGCCGCAGCTGGCGCATTCGTTGGGGTTACCCGCAACAAGGGCGTCATGCGAACGACGCATGTTGCGACGGGAACGGGTCACGCGGTTCTGTTGAACGGCCATGGTCAACCTCTGATAACTTAGGCGGGCGCGACCAGCGGGCCCGTGTCGGTGGAAACGGATGTGCGCGGGCTTTACCTTGCCAGAACGGTCAGGAAAAGCCCTGTCTTGCATGAGGCGCGGAAAATACGGGTTTTTGGGTGCGGCGCAAGCGCAAAGTGAAGGGGATACCGGCCCGCGGCAGAGTGCGGCGCGTGCGGCAGACGGCGCGGTGCCGGGTCAGGTGTCCTTTCCCCTGAGCGCCGCCAGCGCGGCAAAGGGATTCGGGCGCTCATCGGATCCGGGGTCCGAATACGCGTCGGGGATCCGGGCGCCGTCGGCGCGCGGATAGTCGGGCAGGGCGATGGACAGGGCCTCGGCCATCACGGCGCCCGGATCAAGCTCGGGCGTCAGGGTCTCCACGGTGTCATCGTCCGGCATCTCCGTCTCGGCCGCCTCGATCACAGGTATCTTGCGCAGGAACAGGCGCGTGACCGGCGTGTCGATGCGGGTCGTCACCGGAACCTGGGTGATGACGCAGGTCTGAACCACCGTGGCGCCCAGAACCCCCTCCAGCCGCCAGTCATGGCGCCCCTCAGGGCGCAGGCCGCCCGAAAACGTCAGCTTGCGCAGATGCACAAGGTCAAGCCGGTCCGCCAGAGCCTTTCGCGACGGGGCGTCCGGCGTGATCTGAAAGTCGATCCCCGCGCGGTTCGGCAGATCCGCAACCCGCAGGGGCAGGGACAG
>CAJQNQ010000201.1 GCA_905479725.1 uncultured Paracoccaceae bacterium
TTGTTGGTGCCACCGGTCAAGACCGATTGGTCAGTGTCGAGAAAGAGATTGAGGGAGCCTTTGGTGACCTCATCCATTTCAAAGTCCAAGGACGCACAGACAAAAAACATAAGGTGCTTTTGGTGGCGCCTATGTCAGGCCATTATGCGACGTTGTTGCGTTCTACCGTCATTTCCTTGCTGCCAGATTGCGAACTTTACACGACAGACTGGCACAATGCGCGCGACATTCCGGTGTCCGAAGGCAAGTTCGATATCGAGGATTACACGCAGTATATCGTTGATTTCATGAAGCATCTGGGGCCGGACACCCATGTTGTCGCGGTCTGCCAGCCGGTGCCGCTGGCGCTGGCCGCGACCGCCCTGCTGGCCGAGCAGGATCCCGAAGCCCAGCCGCTGACGCTGACGCTGATCGGCGGGCCGGTTGACCCGGACGCCGCACCGACCGAGGTCACCGACTTTGGCCGCCGCGTGACCATGGGGCAGCTCGAGCATCTGGCAATCCAGCGGGTCGGCTTCAAATCTGCCGGCGTCGGACGGCTGGTCTATCCCGGGCTGTTGCAGCTGGCCGGGTTCATTTCGATGAACATGGATCGCCACGCGCAGGCGTTTACCGACAAGATCACCGCCGCCGCCCGTGGTGAGGACAGCGAGCACGACGCCCATAACCGGTTCTATGACGAATATCTGTCGGTCATGGACATGACGGCGGAGTTCTACCTGTCGACGGTGGAGCGAATCTTCAAGGATCGCGAGATCGCCCGCAACGAATTCGTGGTGAACGGTCACAAGGTGGATATCGGTGCGATCACCGATGTTGCCGTGAAAATCGTCGAAGGCTCGAAGGATGACATTTCGGCACCGGGCCAGTGCCTGGCCGCGTTGGACCTGTTGACCGGCCTTCCGGACGAGATGAAGGCCCAGCATCTGGAGGACGGCGCAGGGCATTACGGCATCTTCGCCGGGCGCAGCTGGCGCGAGAATATCCGCCCGCTGGTCTTCGACTTCATGGACCACCACACCCAACACAAGTCCAAGACCCCAAAATCCGCGATCAAACTGGCCGCGTCTCAGGACTGACGCCGACAGACAGTCCGCTACGGGGCCGTCGATCGTGGATCGGCGGCCCTGTTTGCTGCGCGCACCGCCGAAGCCGTCCTCGCGGCCGGTCGGCGCCTTCGTCAGCCAAAGATGGTCGTCAACCGAACCCCTCGCCGGGCAGCCGGGGTGCCATGCGGATCAGGCGCGAGGTCTCGACCGCCGCCTGCCGATGGATCACGGCGGCGCGGTATGCAGGATCGCGCAGCATGTCGATGAACGCCTGCGCGCTGGGATAGGCGGCGATGAAAGCCTTGTCCCAAGTCTCCTCTGGCGGGCCGATCAACATCAGTTTCGGACTGCCGGACCACAGGATCATGCCGCCAAGTTTGCGAAAGACCGGCCCGCTTTGCGCGCCGTATTCCGCATAGGCCTGCGCGCCGGTGGCCGTGCGCCCGTCAGGATAGGCGGCGGCGGTGCGCAGCTTGACCAGATTGAGCATGTGAACAGGTTCATTGCGCGGCAGTGCCTTGAAAAGGGAAAAGGTTTCGCGGGTCGGGTCGACATGATGGGTCATGGACCGACGCTAGGCGGATAATCGAAGCCCTTCAAGCCGGGTGTGCGCGTCCGGTGGGGTGAAACCCCACCCTACCGCCTACCCCTCCGCCTGGGAAATACGCCGTAGGGTGGGGTTTCACCCCACCGCCACCGCGTCATTCATTCAGATCCTTCAGCAACCGCCCGTGCTTGCGCACTTCGGCCACCACCTCGCCGAAAGTGTTCAGCCCGCGCGCGCGCAGCATCGGCACCAGCTTCAGGAACGCGTCCGCCGTCGCCACGGTGTCGCCGATGGCGGTGTGCCGGGCCTCTTCGGGAATGGTGATGCCCAGCCGCGCGGTCAGGGCATCCAGAGAATGCTGTTCAAGCTGGCCGAAAACCACGGCGGACAACAGCACTGTATCCAGCACCGGATGATCGAAACTGACCCCGATCGCGGCTTCCTGTCGGCGCAGGAACTCCATGTCGAAGGGCGCGTTATGGGCGATCAGCACCGCTCCCTGCGCGAATTGGTGGAACTTCCGGCCGGCTTCGACAATGTCGGGCGCGCCAATCACCATGCTGTCCGAAATCCCGTGCACCAGGGTCGATGCCTGGGGGATCGGGCGTTTGGGATCCACCAGCGTATCGAACACCTCGTCCTCGACCCGCTTGCCGTTGACCAGCCGCACGGCGGCGATCTGAACGATGGAATCGGAAGACGGCGTCAATCCCGTGGTTTCGGTGTCGAATACCACGAAGGTCAGATCCTCCAGCCGCGCGTCAGCCACGGCGGCATTGCGTGCCTTGGACAGCAGGTCGAAATCATAGACCACCTTGCGCCCGATCGGCGCCGGGCGCTGGCCGGCATGCCGGGCAGAGCGGATCGGCAGGGTCACCGCGCCGCGTCCCGCGCCGCCGCGTTCCGGCCAGGCTTCGGTTCCGTGGGCCATCAAGACGCCGTGGCCGGTCAGATCGCCGCTGTCGGCCGACATCGGCTGCGCCAGCCAGGCGTCCATGTCGCCCACCGACAGCGGCGCGCCGTGCCAGGACAGCGTCATGACCGCGCCGGGACCCGTCTCCTCGCTCAGGGTCAAGGTGAAATTCCGCGCCAGCCCCTGCCCTGCAATCCTGCCCGCCAGCCAGGACCAGAACGCAACGATCTGAAATCCGTCGACCTGAAGGATCATCGCCGGACCGGCAGTGTCCAGGCCCAGACCCTGCGTCTGGAACCGGGCCTGAAGCCCGTCCATCATGTCGGTTGAGCGGGTGTTCACAACCGGGTGCCATTCCGCCTGAACCAGGTCGTACCGCGCGCCCAGATCGGTGATCGCCGTTGTCAGGGTGGCGACTTCGTCCAGCAGGGCGGCGCTCAGATCGGGGGCGTCGCCGCGCCCGTCCAGTTCGGACATCACGCCGATAACGGTTTGCAGGTTGGCTGCCGGGCGGCGCACACGGTCGAAGATTTCGGTCAGCAGCGCGTCGCGGCGGGTATGCGCAGCAATGTCGGCGGTCACATCGCGCAACGTCAGGACATAGCCCGGCGCAACCCCTTCCTCACGCCGGCGCAAGACCCGCATCCGGCCGGCCAACAGCCGGGCGCCGTTGACGGTGGCGCAGAGCAGGTCGCTGGCCATGTCCGGATCGCCCGCACCGACAAGACGGTCATAGGCGTGGCGCACCGGTCCTTCGCGCAGGTAATCCAGCAGGTTGCGATCCAGCCCGGGGGCGCCCCCTTCACCCAAAATATCCACCGCCTGCCCGTTGTAGAACGCCAGCTGATGATCGGCGCTGCACAACAAGACGGCGACCGGCACATCGGCCAACAGGGTTTCCAGGCGCGATTTCTCGGCCGCCAGCCGCGTGGTTTCCCGCGCCACGGATTCGGCCAGCGCGCTGCGGGTCTGGATCAGCGAGGCGGTGATCGCCTCGGCGGCCGGGGCCAGATCGCCCAGATAACGTGCCGCGCGGGCCTCGGCGTCCAGATCGTGCTCGATCCCGGCATGGACCCGCGCGCGGATGGCCGAGGCCAGCGTATCGATGGCGCGCGCCACGTTGTGGTCGAACAGAAACCAGATCCAGACGCTCAGCGCGACAACCGCGAAACTCGCCAGCAATCCGCCCAGGACCATTGCTTCGGGCGGGCTGTCCAGCCCGGACCGGGCGAAACCCGCCCAAAGCCCGCCGATGATGGCCGCCACCGCGCCGATCGCCAGCAGGCCAAAGAACAGCAAGATGCGCAGCCTGAGGCCCAAGCGCTCAAACATGACGCGCCCCCGGCGCGGGGTCACTGTCCGACAGCGAATCGCCCGCCAGAATGCGGCGCACCTCGGCGCGCAGGGCCTTGAGCTCGAAGGGTTTCGAGATGAAACCGTCCGCCCCCATCGCCAGACCCTTGCGCCGTTCCATCGCCGAGCCGCGGGCGGTCATCATCAGGATCTTCACATCGTTCAGCGCCGGGTCCATGCGCACATTCTGGCAAATCTCGTAGCCCGACACCTCGGGCAGCATCACGTCCAGCAGCACCAGATCGGGGTGCATGTCGCGGATCATGTCCACCGCCCCCGCGCCGGTCGCCGTGCGCCGCTGCTCGTAGCCCTCGCGGCTCATCAGATAGTCCAAGGCGACGGCGATGTTGTCCTCGTCCTCGACAACCAGGATGCGTTTAGGTGTTGTCGCCTCGCTCATTTCTGATCTCCTCGCCTACCGCGCACGCGGTGGCCAGCACCGGGTCGTCGGCCTCCAAAACGCGCCACGAACCGCCCTCCAGCGTTCCGTCCGCGTTCAATTCAACACCCTGCGCAAGATCCGCGCGCGCGCGCGCTGCACAGTCGAAAATCACGCCGGCCACCCGGATCGGCTCCCACCGGCCGATGAACAGCACCTGCGTGCGCACCATTTGCGGAAAATCGGGATGGATCAGCGTTTGCGATCTGTCGATCAGGATCAGCCGCGTCCGCTGCGGCCAGACATAGGTCCAGGGCCGGTAGAACACGCCTTGCCGGTTGGCCGAGGCCAGCACCAGGTGCGGCGACCCCTCGACCGTGCGCACCGGCCAGCTGTATTCGGCCCAGACCGTATAGCCGATCATGCCCAGCGCCACGGTTGCCGGATAGATCCAGCGCCCCAGCCGCCGGCCGGTCAGCCGGTTGAGCAACAAGACGATCCCCAGCAGGCCAAGGCCCGTCGCGATGGCGCCGATGAAATCGATGATCATCGATGTTCCTCCTCTTGCGCGTCGGATCCGATGCGCGGGTTCATCCCAGGGCCCCGGCCCGTTGGCCCAGCGCCGATTGCATCGTGCGCACCACGACAAAGGCGTCGCGCAAATGGCTTCGCTCGAAATCCGACATGTCGGACGGTGCCAGATAATTGTCCGGCTTGCGGCCCGTCTTGACCAGCGCGGCCTGGCTTTCCAGGCGCAATCGGGCGATCAGGTCGTAGGCCTCGATCAGGTCGCGCCCGCCCGAAACCGAAATCACGCCCGCCGCTTCGGCGGCCAGAATGCGCGCCCGGGTGTTGGATTCTGTCAGACGGCCCTGCAAGGCATAGACCCGGGCCAGGTTGGCCACCGGCACCACGCCGTTGTGTTTCATGTCGATCTGGTTCTTGTGCTCGCCCGACCGGATGGTGGCGAAGCCGCGCAACATGCCCAGCGGCGGCTGATGCTTGAGCGAATTGGCGATCATATGCGCGAC
>CAJQNQ010000202.1 GCA_905479725.1 uncultured Paracoccaceae bacterium
TCGCGCAAGCGTTGCGCGGCGCGAAAGCCGTCAACCACCATGTTCTCACCCCCTTGGGCCGAGCTTTCCAGGCAATACAGCACCTGCACAGTGGGCACCGGATCCCGGTAGGGGTTGTCGGTGTGGGCCTGCAAGCCCAACCCGGTGAAGGCCAGGTTGGTTGGGTTCACCTCGGTCCGGACCTCGAAGAGCCGACCGTAATTGGTTTCGCGCACATAGCCGAACAGATCGACCAGTGGGAACAGCGCGCCTTCGCGCACCGGGCCGCCCGTGACCTTGCCAAAGCCAAGGCGCGTGACCTGATCGAGCCAGGCCAGCAAGGCCCCGGCATCGGCGGACAGGTCGTTGAAATCGCCTACCGGGACGGCGCCCGTCAACCCGGCATCCCAGGTTTCCAGCCCGTCACCGACCCAGCCGCGCGCAACAGTCGGTGCGCGGTCATAGGCACGGGCCATCAACCAGGGAATGTCAAAGCTGACGCGCTTGTCCTCGGGCAGGAAGCGCACCGAAAGCTGCCCGCCCTGCACTTCGGCTTCCGCCAGACGGGTATCGGCGGGAATGTCGCGCAGCGTGATCAGCCGCTGGCCATTGCCGGGCGCGCGGGTCTGCGCGTCCGGCGCGTTGTCGCGCAGCCAGATCGCATGGAACCGCGCCGACTGGCCGTCTGCGTGCAGCGTCAGAAAATCCTGACCGGGATCCGTGGTCACGGTGGGCATGGGCGCCTCCTGAAAGCTGAACAATCGCGCCCAGCGTCCCGCCAATCGACCCGGAATTCAAACGGGAATTTGAGGGCAGGCACGAATTTTCCCAGGTCTCAGCCCAAGGACAGGCCCTTGGCGCGGAAAAGCTCCTCGGCGATGATCAACTTGCGCACCTCGGTCGTGCCACCGCCCAGCGAGGCGATGCGGGCGTTGCGGTAATGGCGGTTGACCTCGGTCTCCCACACGAAGCCCGATCCGCCGTGGATCTGAACCGCCATATCGGTGACCTTGGCGATCATCTCGGCCCCTTGCAGCACGCTGGCCGCGCAGATCATGTGGATGGAGCCGCGCCCCCCTTCGCCCTTTTGCATCGCGTCGCAGGCGGCAAGCGCGCGGTAGGCCGACAGGCGCGCCGCCTCGATCAGGGAATACATTTCGGCCAGCATGGACTGGATCATCTGGAACCGGCCGATCGGCTGGCCGAATTGCTTGCGCGTGGCGGCGTAGTCCAGCGACAGGTCCAGACACCGCTGCGCGGCACCGATATAGGGCAGGCCCAGAAAGGCGCGTTCGATATCCAGACCCGACATGACCACGCCGACACCGGCGTTTTCCGCGCCCAGCCGGTTGGCGCCAGGCACGCGCACCCTGTCGAACACCAATTCGCCTGTCGGACAGCCGCGCCAGCCCATCTTGGTCAGCGTCTGCGCTACGGAAAATCCCGGTGTGTCCGTGTCCACGATGAACGCCGATATCCCCTTGGCGCCGCGCTCGGGCGCGGTCTTGGCGTAGGTCAGGACCACATCGGCCACCGGCCCGTTGGAAATGAACATCTTGCGCCCGGTCAGCACGTAGTCATCGCCATCCCGCGCCGCCTTCAGCGCCATCGAGCCCAGCGCATCCGACCCCGCGCCCGATTCGGTCAGGCCCAGCGCGCCGACCTTGCGCCCGGCGCACAGGTCGGGCACGAAGCGCGCCACCTGATCCTCGGTCCCGTTGCGCAGGATATTGTTCAGGCACAGGTTTTCATGCGGTCCCCAGATAAAAGCGGCGTTGGTGTTCCAATAGCCGAACGCCTCGGCCACCAGACCCGCCGACATCAGATCCATCCCGGCCCCGCCCAGGTCCTCGGGCGCGGTCAGGCCGCAATAGCCATCCGCGCCCAGTTTCGCCATCAGGTGATCGGGATACCAGTCGTCGTCATCCATGCGGGCCAGCAGCGGGTGGAGTTCCGCTTCGGCGTAGCGAAAGGCCGCGTCGTAGACCGCGTGTTGATCGGGGTTCAGGTGGAATTGCATGATTTACCTCGCAAAACTGTCGCCGGGGGCTTGGGCGCGCCGGAACGCATCGCGCGCCTTCAGCCGGTCCAGATAGGCGCGGGTCCGGGGTTTGAAATGCGCGGCCAGGCCGATGGATTCGGCCAGGAACAGCGCGTAACCCACGGCGATATCCGCCCCGGTAAACCGGTCAGCACACAGGAAATCGTGGTCCGCGACCCGTTGGTTCACCAGCTTGAGGCGCGAGAAGAACCACTGCGTGTAGTCATCCACCACCTGCTGCTGACGGCGATCCTTTGGCTCAAACCGGCCATAGCGCAGCACCAGCGTCAGCGGAAAGGTCAGCGTGGCGTCGGAATGAAACATCCAGTTCAGATAGTCGCCATAGGCGGCTTCATCGGGGGTCGTGGCCAGCGTCCCGGCGCCGTATGTCTGCGCCAGATACTGCACGATGGCGCTGCTTTCGGTCATGCGCGTGTCGCCATCGACCAGATAGGGCACGGTGCCCAGGGGGTTGATGTCCAGATAGCCCGGTTCGGTGAACCGGGGCGGGAACGCCAGCAGGTGCAGGGTGTAATCCAGTCCCAATTCCTCGGCGGTCCAGACCGCGCGCAGCGATCGCGCGTCCTTGCAATGCCAGATTTCCATCATGTCTCCTCGGGCGTGATCGTGATCAGCAATTGGCGCGCGGCCACTTGCGCACCGGGTTGAATGGCGACGCTTTCGACCCGGCCGGTCAGGCTGGCGGTCAGCGGATGCTCCATCTTCATCGCTTCGATCACGGCCAGCGTCTGGCCGGTCGTAACCGTGTCTCCGGGCGCCACCGACACGGCAATCACCACGCCGGCCATGGGGGCGATGATCTGGCCGCTGCCGGCGCTTTGCCGCGCATCCGGTGGGGCCAGCGTGACGTCGTGCAGGATGTGATCGCCCAGATACACCACACCATCCCGGATCGCACAGGGCAAAGCCCGCGCAATGCCGTCCACGGCGAACCGCACATCCGATTCGCCGCGCGCCAGCAGTTGCACCTGCGTGCCATCCGTCAGATGCGCCTGAGCGTCCGGATGCAGCGTGAAGGTCACCGATGCCACCGAGTCACCGCTGGCGAACCGGCGCGTCAGGCACGGCGGCGGGCCGTTGGTGAAGCCGAACCGCGCGCGCGGCGCCCCTGCCAGGACCATCGCCGCCACCGCAAGCACCACCGGGTCGGGGGGCCGTGGCGTCAGGCTGGGATCTTGCGCAAAGTCCCGGTTCAGAAACCCGGTATCCGCCTGACCCTCGGCAAACATGGGATGCGCCAGAACGCTTGCCAGAAAGGCGCGATTGTTGCCGATGCCCTGAAGCACCGTCGCCTCCAACCCCCGGATCAGCTGCCGACGCGCGGTGTCGCGGTCCGGCCCGTGGGCGATCAGCTTGGCCAGCATCGGGTCATAGCTGGCGCCGACGACATCGCCCTCGCGCAGCGCATGATCGCAGCGCAATGCGGAATCGGCGCGCCAGGCCTCGACGCGCCCGGTCTGGGGCAAGAACCCCTGCGCCGGATCCTCGGCGTAAAGCCGCACTTCGATGGCATGGCCGCTCAGTTCGATCTGATCCTGCGTCAGCGGCATGTCCTCGCCGCGCGCAACCCGGATCTGCCACTCCACCAGGTCCAGCCCGGTGATCGCCTCGGTCACCGGGTGTTCGACTTGCAGGCGGGTGTTCATCTCCAGAAACCAGAACGCGTCGCCCGATAGCAGGAATTCCACGGTGCCCGCGCCCACATAACCGCAGCTTTGCGCCAGAGCCACGGCAGCGGCGCCCATGCGCGCGCGCAACTCCGGGGTAACGGCGGGTGATGGCGCTTCTTCGACCACCTTCTGATGCCGCCGCTGGACCGAACAGTCCCGCTCGCCCAGATGCACGACATGCCCGGAGCGATCGCCAAAGACCTGCATCTCCACATGCCGGGGGCCAGTCAGCGCGCGCTCCAGGATCAACGTGCCGTCGCCAAAGGATTTCGCGGCTTCCGAACGCGCGCGCTCCAGCGCCTCGGGCAGATCGTCCAGATCCTGCACCAGCCGCATCCCCTTGCCACCGCCGCCGAACGCGGCCTTGACCATCAACGGCACACCGAATTTTGCGCCCTCGACCAGCAGCGTGGCGTCGGATTGATCCGCGCCTTGATAACCCGGCAGGCAGGGCACGCCCGCGGCCAACGCCGCCGCCTTGGCCGCGCCCTTTTCGCCCATCAGCGCCATCGCGTCGGGGTCCGGCCCGATAAAGACGATCGCGGCTTCGGCGCAGTCCCGCGCGAAATCGGCGTTCTCGGACAGGAAGCCATAGCCCGGATGCACGGCCCCTGCCCCGGTGGCGCGCGCGGTGGCGATGATCGCAGCGGCGTCCAGATAGGACGGCACCCGCACCGCCTGATCGGCCATCCGGACATGGGCCGCGCCCGCGTCGCCCGGCGTGAAAACGGCTACGCAACGATACCCCATGGCGCGCGCGGTGCGCTGGATGCGCAACGCGATCTCCCCCCGGTTGGCGATCAGGATGGTGTCGAAGCTCATAGCCGCGCCACCCCGAACGTGTTGGACCGGGGCTGGCGCTGGCCTTCGGTGGCGATCAACCCCAGCAGGATCCCAAGCACATCACGCGTCTGGCGCGGGTCGATGATCCCGTCATCCTCCAGCCGCGCCGACGAGGCCAGCGCCGTTGTCTGTTCCGCCATCATCGCCGCCGTGCCGTGCTCCAGCGCGTCCAGCTTGGCGGTATCCACAGCGCCAGCGGCTTTCATCTTCGCCTCGCTCACCATGCGCAACACCTGCCCGGCCTGCGCCGGCCCCATGACCGAACTGCGCGCATTGGGCCAGGCGAAGATGAATCGCGGATCGAACCCGCGCCCGCACATCGCGTAATTCCCCGCGCCATAGCTGCCCCCCACGACGATCGCCAGCTTCGGCACCCGCGCATTGGCCACCGCCTGGATCATCTTCGACCCATGCTTGATGATCCCCGCGCGCTCTGGCTCGGTGCCGACCAGAAAACCGGTGGTGTTGTGCAGGAACAACAGCGGTATGCCCGCCTGATCGCACAACTGGATGAACTGCCCGGCCTTGGCCGCGCCCTGCGCCGTAATCGGCCCGTTGTTGCCGATCACCGCGCAGGCATGGCCCTCGATCCGGGCATGACCACAAACCGTGGCCGCGTCATAATCGGGCTTGAACTCCAGAAACTCCGACCCGTCAGACAGCCGCGCAATGATCTCGCGGCAATCATGGGGCTGCTTGGGGTCGGCGGGGACCACCCCCATCAGATCGCTGGCCGGGTAAAGCGGCGGCTGCAACGCCAGCGGTGGCGGATCCTGCGGCCAGGGCAGCGCAGCCAGCACAGCGCGCGCTTGCCGGATACCATCCGCGTCATCCTCGGCCAGGTAGTCACCCACGCCGGACACCTGCGTGTGCATCTCTGCCCCGCCCAGATCCTCGTCGGTCGCAACTTCGCCCGTGGCGGCTTTCAGCAACGGCGGGCCGGCCAGATACATTGTCGCCTGCTTGCGCACCAGGATGACGTAGTCCGACAACCCCGGCTGATACGCCCCGCCGGCGGTGGCCGAGCCATGCACCACGGTGATCTGCGGAATGCCCTGCGCCGACAAGCGCGCCTGATTGGCAAAGCCACGCCCACCGGGGATGAACACCTCATGCGCGTAGCTCAGGTTCGCGCCGCCCGATTGCGACAGCGACACCATCGGCAACCGGTTCTCGCGCGCGATATCCTGAAGCCGCAGCTTCTTGGCCAAGCCGTCCGGCGTGACCGTGCCACCCTTGACAGCGAAATTGTCCACGACGACCACACAGGATCGTCCCTCGATCACGCCGATCCCGGCAATCGC
>CAJQNQ010000203.1 GCA_905479725.1 uncultured Paracoccaceae bacterium
ATCCTGCCGATTGCCGAATTGGACCGCCCGCGACTGGACGTGACCTTGCGAGTCTCGGGGCTGTTTCGCGATGTGTTTCCCGATCTGGCGGCGCTGTTCGGACAGGCCGTGCAGGCGCTGGCCGCGCGCGACGAGGCCGCCGACTGGAACCCCTATGCCGGGCGCAGCGATCTGGCGCGCGTTTACGGCCCCGCGCCGGGGCTTTACGGCTTGGGCATGAACGACGCGCCAGACACCTATACCGACGCGGCCCGCAAACAGGCGGGTGAAGCGTGGCTCAACGCGTCCTCGCACGCGCTGGACAGCGGCACCGCCGACCCCGCCGGGATGGCCGCGCGGGTGGCCGGGGCGGATGCCTTCGTGCACCTTCAGGATCTGCCGGAAACCGACCTGCTGCTGGCCGCCGATTACGCCGCGCACGAGGCCGGTTTCGCGGCGGCGCAGGGGATCACCGGCGGCAAGGCCGCGCTCTATCATCTGGACGCACGTGATCCGGCCAACCCGCGCGCCCGCCCCCTGACCGAGGAAATCGCCCGCGTGGTCCGTGCGCGCGCCGCCAACCCCGCCTGGATCGACGGGATGATGCGTCACGGGTTCCGGGGCGGGGCCGAAATCGCCGCGACGCTGGATCATCTGGGGGCCTTCGCGCATCTCGCCGCCGCCGTGCCGCCGCAACTGTTCGACCTGTATCACGACGCCACGCTGGGCCGGCCCGAGGTGCGCGACTTCCTGGCGCGCGAAAACCCGCAGGCGTTGGCGGCGATGGAGGCGCGCTTTGCCGCGTTGCATGACGCCGGACTTTGGGTGACGCGCCGCAACTCCATCCTGGCGGGGCTGGGCGCATGAGCTTCGAGGTCAAGGGATGGTGCCCGGGCGCCCACCGGCCGATGATGTCCGGCGATGGGCTGGTGGTGCGGGTGCGCCCGCGTCTGGCGCGGCTGAGCGCGGCGCAGGTGCTGGGGCTGTGCGCCGCCGCCCGGCGCCATGGGGCCGGGCTGATCGACCTGACGAACCGCGCGAACCTGCAAATCCGGGGCGTGGGGCAGGACAATTGGCCCGCGCTGATCGACGATCTGGCGGCGCTGGATCTGCTGGACGATGACCCCGAACAGGAGAGCCGCCGCAATGTTCTGGTTGAGCCGCTCTGGGTTGCGGGGGGTGACACCCATCGCCTTGCCCTGGAAGTGTTGGCGCGGCTGGCTGAACTGCCAGACCTGCCCGCCAAGATGGGCATTGCCATCGATACCGGGTCAAGGCCCGTGCTGCGAGACGCATCGGCGGATTTCCGGTTCGAGCGCAGCAGCGCAGGCCGTGTCATGCTGCGGGCAGATGGCCGCGCCACGGGCGTTGAACTGGCACCGGGCACCGAGGTTGATACGCTGATCCGACTGGCGCGGTGGTTCATCGACACCGGCGGGGCGCAGGCCGGACGCATGGCGCGCCACACCGCGCCGCTGCCGGACTGGGCGCAGGGTCACGCAGTTCCGGCTTTGCCGCGCGCGCCCTTGGCCCCCGGCCCCCATGCGTTGGGTGCGGTTCACGGGCTGGCGTTCGGACAGGTGCGGGCGGCGGATCTGGCGCAGGCCATGCGGGCCAGCGGCGCCAGCCACCTGCGCGTCACACCGTGGCGCGTTGTTTTGCTGGAAAACGCCGCACCCGGCGCGCAATCGGGGCTGCTATGGGATGCCGACGCGCCCGAATTGCGCATTGATGCCTGCCCCGGCGCGCCGTTTTGCCCGCAAGCGCAGGGCGAGACCCGCGATCTGGCCCGCCGCCTTGCGCCGCTTGTGACGGGCACACTGCATGTCTCGGGCTGCGCCAAAGGCTGCGCCCGTGCCCGCCCCGCCGACGTGGTTTTAACCGCGCGCGACGGGGTCTATGACCTGTCGCGTGGCGCGCGCGCCGGAGAGCCGCCAGAAAAATCCGGCCTGACCGCCGACCAAATTCTTGCCCAATTCGGAGCCGCCTGAATGCCCTATACCTACGAAACCGACGGCGCCGCGATCTACCGCCGATCCTTTGCCACGATCCGCGCCGAGGCCGATCTGGCCCGTTTCGATGCCGACGAAGAACAGGTCGCCGTGCGCATGATCCACGCCGCCGGGATGGTGGGGCTGGAAGCGTTCGTGCATTTTTCACCCGGGTTCATGGCCGCCGCGCGCGGCGCATTGGAGGGTGGTGCGCCGATCCTGTGTGATGCCTTCATGGTCGCCGAGGGCGTCACCCGCCCGCGTCTGCCCGCGAACAACGAGGTGATCTGCACGCTGCGCGACCCGAAGGTGCCCGCGCTGGCCAAGGATATGGGCAACACCCGGTCGGCCGCTGCGCTGGACTTGTGGCGCCCGCATCTGGCGGGCGCGCTGGTGGCCATCGGCAACGCGCCGACGGCGCTGTTTCACCTCCTGAACATGCTGGAAGACCCCGCCTGTCCGCGCCCTGCGGCGATCATAGGCTGCCCGGTGGGCTTTGTCGGCGCGGTGGAATCCAAGGACGCGCTGTGGGCGGCGCAACCCGTGCCCAGCGTGATCGTCAAGGGCCGACTGGGCGGCAGCGCGATCACCGTCGCCGCGATCAATGCCATCGCGAGCCGCAAGGAATGAGCACCCGGGCAACCCCCGGGACGGTGCACGGTGTCGGCCTTGGCCCCGGTGCCGCCGACCTGATGAGCGTGCGCGCCGACCGGCTGGTGCGCGGCGCAAGCCATGTGGCCTGTTTCCACAAGCGCGGCAAACAGGGGCAGGCGCGGCGCATCGTCGAAGGAATGCTGCGGGCCGATGTGGTCGAATTTCCCATGGAATACCCGGTGACCACCGAAATCCCGCTGTCCGACCCGGCCTATGCGCAAGCGCTGGCCGGGTTCTATGCCGACTGCGCGGCCCATCTGCGCAGGCTGGCCGAAGGCGGCGAGGATGTCGTTGTGCTGTGCGAAGGGGATCCGTTCTTCTACGGCTCGTTCATGCATCTTTACACGCGGCTGTCGGGCGCGGTTCCGGTGCAGGTGGTGCCCGCAATCACCGGCATGTCGGAGGCCTGGACCGCCACCGGCGCGCCGATCACCTGGGGGGACGACGTGTTGACCGTGGCCCCCGCGACCCTGCCCGCAGACGAACTCGCACGGCGCATCAAGGACACCGACGCGCTGGTGGTGATGAAAATCGGCGGCAATCTGGCCAAGCTGAAAACCGCCATCGAAGCCGCCGGGCGCCTGCATCAGGCCTGGCTGGTCGAATACGCCGCGATGCCCGAACAACGGGTCATGCCTTTGGCAGATGCCGACACAGCGCCCTATTTTTCCATCGTGCTGATCCACGGACAAGGACGCAGGCCGTGACCGGATCCGTCATCATCGCGGGCCTTGGCCCCGGAAACCCCGACATGGTCACCCCCGAAGTGGCCGACGCCCTTGCGCAGGCGACCGATATCGTCGGCTACATCCCCTATGTCGCGCGTATCCCCCCGCGCGACGGGCTGACGCTTCATGCCAGCGACAACCGCGTGGAAATCGACCGCTCACGCCACGCGCTGGAGATGGCGGCCGGGGGCAAGCGGGTGGTGGTGGTGTCCTCGGGTGATCCGGGGGTCTTTGCCATGGCGGCGGCGGTGTTCGAGGCATTGGAGGCCGGACCGCAAGACTGGCGCGCGCTGGACATTCGGGTTTTGCCCGGCATCACCGCGATGCTGGCGGCGGCGGCGGCGGGCGCGCCGCTGGGCCATGATTTCTGTGCGATCAATCTGAGCGACAATCTGAAGCCCTGGGATCTGATCGAAAAACGCCTGCGCCTGGCCGCCGAGGCCGATTTCGCGATGGCGTTCTACAACCCGCGCTCGAAGTCCCGGCCAGACGGCTTTGCCCGCGCGCTGGACGTGCTGCGCGAGGCCTGCGGTGATGCGCGCCCGATCCTGTTCGCGCGCAACGTGTCGCGCCCCGACCAGTCCCTGCGCATTGTGCCACTGACCGACGCCACACCGGACATGGCCGATATGCGGACCATGGTGATTGCCGGATCCTCTGCCACCCGGGTCATCGACACGCCGCGCGGGCCGATCCTGTATACCCCGAGGTCCGCGTGAGACGGTTGGCCGGTGCCGGGGGGCCAGCCCCCCATCGCCTGCGGCGATCCCCCCCGGGATATTTGTGGACAGATGAGGATGGGGCGTCAGGAGCGGATCAGGGCAAGCACGTCGCGGGGGCTGTTAACCTGGGCCCTTGGCGGAAGCGGCGGGCGGTCGATCATCAGCACGGGCAGGGCAAGCTGTCGCGCGGCGAGAAGTTTCGACACCGACCCGGTGCCGCCCGCGTTCTTGCTGACGACAAGGTCGATGCGGTGGTCCTGCATAAGGGCGCGGTCGGCATCGACGCTGAAGGGGCCGCGATCCACGACCACGGCGTGTTGCGGCAAGGGCGGGGGCTGGACGGGATCGTCGACCAGCCGGAGCAGGTAATGGTGCTGCGGTTGCACGGCGAATTCGGCAAGATGCATCCGGCCGATCGCCAGCATGACCCGGCGCGGCGGCCCGGACAGCGCGGCGACGGCGCCGGCCATATCCGGCACCCGCTGCCAGGTGTCGCCGGGTTCCGGTTGCCACGGTGGGCGCGTCA